>JANOGL010000028.1:0-14036 GCA_031405985.1 Acidobacteriota bacterium
GCCTCAGCCTTCTTAAACAGCCGATAACCGCCGTAGCCAAGCGCTGCGACTATGCCGAAAAAGACGATATACCAGATCAGTGACCACACGAATCCGAGAACCCACAACACGATCAACGTGCCAAAAACGACGCCGAGCAACGTCAGGATTAACTTGATAATATTCATTGCCTTTTGCCTCCTGCTATGTCGCCTTATACGAATTTATCACGCCGTTGTTCGTGGAAAAACACGGCGCGAGTGTATAATTCACCTCTCGGCAGAGATGAGTAATCACGGGACAATAACAAAAAATCTAGCGGCTGAACTTGATGGCGGTCTGTTTGGCGACGGCGATGTGAATGTGAAAGATGTCACGCACGATTCGCGATCCGCGAGGCAAGGAACTATGTTCGTCGCAATAAAAGGTGAGACAGCGGATGGCCATCGTTTTATCGAAGACGTCATGCGGCGCGGCGCCGTTGGTGTGATCTCGGAATACGATGCTCCGGCTGATTTTCACGGTGCCTGGATAAGAGTCGCCAACGCTCGCGAGGCTCATGCAAAGGCCGCGTCATTCGTCTATGGCAATCCTTCGCACGCACTCGATCTCGTCGGCATCACCGGCACAAACGGCAAGACGACGACGACGTACCTCTGCTTCGCTCTCGCCGAAGCTGCGAAACAGAAGGCCGCGATGCTTACCACCGTCGAGTATCGCATCGGTGAAAAGAGCGAAGAAGCAGTTCGCACAACGCCCGAGGCCTCTGACACGAACAGATTTTTGCGTTCGGCGGTTGATAACGGTTGTTCGATGGCCGTGATGGAAACATCGTCGCAGGCGATCGATCTGCATCGCTGCGACTGGCTGCGATTCAGGGTTGCGGTTTTTACAAATCTCACCCGTGATCATCTCGATTATCACAAGACGATGGAGGACTATTTCGACGCGAAGAAAAAGCTGTTCGACGGTCGTCTCGGTGAAAAGCCTGCTAGCTGCGTCATCAACATCGATGACGAATGGGGCGTAAAACTAGCGAATGAGCTACGGTCAGAGAGCCGGCGGGTTGTTACGTTTTCTCAGAAGAACCCAGTCGCTACTGCTCCCGGTTCTGACATGACCGCTGATCTGACGTCGAAAAATATCGAAGTCTCGCTCGTTCGAGGAACGTCGTTCACTTTGACAACGCCGTCGGGCGAAGTGAACGTGACTTCCCCGCTCGTCGGCAAGCCGCATGTTTACAATATGCTCGCGGCAACGGCGGTTGCTCTTGAACTCGGTTACGATTTAGACGCTATAGTAAAAGGTTTATCGATCTGTGTTGGGGCACCGGGACGGTTTGAGCGAGTGCCGCACGACGGCGATTTCGCGGTTGTTGTCGATTATGCTCACACAGACGACGCATTGATGAACACTCTAAAAACTGCTCGTGATCTAACGACGGGACGCATTATTACAGTGTTTGGCTGCGGCGGCGACCGCGATAAAACTAAGCGCGTTCCGATGGGCGAAGTCGCTGGTGAATTTAGCGATGTTGTGGTAATCACCTCCGACAATCCTCGCAGCGAAGACCCGCTCAAAATAATTTCGGAGATAGAAGTCGGCGTTAAATCGAAAAGCGCAGATTACGAGATTATTTCTGATAGGCGCGAGGCTATCAAACGAGCAGTTTCAATCGCCAAGACAGATGACGTGGTGATCATTGCGGGAAAAGGACACGAAACTTATCAGATCATCGGCGGCGACAAGTTTCACTTTGACGACCGAGAAGTCGCGACCGAGTCTTTGCATCGACGTGCTGAAAGCTAAGCGTGGCCTGACTGTTTCAACAGATTTGTAAGCAGCTCCTGCTGAGCCGGTGACAGAGGTTCAAACTTTACGCCAAAACCGATTTCAAACACATAATTCGCGACCTTTCCTTCGAACTGCACCTTCATTCCGTCGCCGAGTGGAATAAAGATCCGCACCGGATCGTCGTCTTTCACTTCGCCTGAACCTAGAACAAAACAGCCGTCGAGACTGATGTCGCCGAGTGAGGCGTCGTGCCTTTCGGAATTCGCAGCTTCCCACTCGACGGGAATATCGACCGTGTGTCTGTCTATTGAGCGGCGTTCGCTACCGGTTCGTCTGTCCTGAATTGCCATCGTTACTCTGTCTCTGTCGGAGACTTGCCCCCTTTATTAGTTAAGTAGTAATACACCGGCAATCCCAAAAGGATCAGGCCAATGCCGATAAACGAACTCTGCGGCGCGGTCATCATCGTATTTATCAGCAGCCAGCCGGCGACCAGTAGGAAGGTAATCGGCACGACGGGATAACCCCACGCCCGGTATGGCCGTTCGGCGTCCGGATACTTTCTTCTGAATATAAAAATCGACGAAGTGATCAACGCGTAGAATATCCACGAGCCAAAGACGACGTAATCAGTCAGCGTGTCGAACGAGCCTGACAACGCCAAAATGCTTGCCCAGACGCCTTGAAACAAAACGCCGTTTACCGGCACCGAGTTGACCGACAGCTTCGAAAATTTATCAAACATCATGCCGTCCGCCGCCATTGCATACGGTATGCGGGACGCGCTGAGTATTGATGTGTGGAGCGTTCCGAGTGATGAGAGCATAAGTCCAACCGTGAAAACCGCCACAGCTACGCCGGTCGCGAGGGCTCCGACATCGCCGCCGAAGAATTTGCTGACGACAACCATTGCCACTGACGAATCCTTTGACACGGACGCGATGGCCGTCGGGTCGAGCACGTAATAATATGCGACATTCACAACGACGTAAAGCACAATGACGACAACAACGCTGCCGATGATAGCGATCGGAATATTGCGATTAGGATCTTTCACTTCACCGGCGACAAAGGAAAGATTGTCCCATCCGTCATAACCCCATAACGCAGCAAGCATCGCAGCTCCGAAGCCTGCCATAAACGTGTATTCCGCCGAACCGATATTGACCGCCGCCGCGACGCCCTCGCATGTGCCGCCGGTGTTTGCGAGCGAAAAATTTGCAAAGCTGCCGCCCGTTACAAACAAAAACGCGCCGAGAGCAACCAAAATCACGAGACCGACTTTGACCATAGTCAGCCAAGTCGCGATCTGGCCGCTCATGCTCACGGAAAGACAGTTTAGAGTTGTAAAGATCGCGATCACGACAACGGCAATTATCTGTAGCGAAGTTACCTCATACTGAAAACCGAGAATAGACGTCTGAAACAAAGTCTGCTTCAACGCGCCGTTGAGATAATCATTCAAGGCGATCGCAAAAACGACGGCGACGCCGGCCTGTGAGCCAGTTCGTGCAATAAAACTCTGCATCCACCCGAACAAAAAACTCGAAAGCCGTCCATACGAATCTCGCAAAAAGGCATACGGCCCCGCGGCCTCGGGCTTCATCGCCGTTAGCTCAGCGTAGGTGAGCGCACCTGCGAGCGAGAGCAGACCGGCGGCGACCCAAGCCGCGATCACCCAACCGGGCGTCCCGACATTGCACGTCATCACCCGAGCTTTGAGAAAAACGCCCGTTCCGATAACGTTGCCGATAATGATCGAAACCGCTGCGATCAGGCCGAGACCGCGTATCAAAGTCTTTCTGTCAATGAAATCAGTGCTCATAATTTTTTGCGTGGCTTGACCTGCAACATATTACGCCAAATCCACTGCCAAAGTGAAACTGCTCCATCGTGATAAAATCTTCGCGTGCGTCAACTGTCTATCACTGCGGACGATCTCGTCTCTGCATTGCTGCGATTGTCTGAGAAAGAATCTGTTTGTCTTCTAGACAGTTGCGGCGTCGGTCATCTCGGCTCGCATCTGTTGATTGCAGGAATCGTACCCGTTGAGTTTTTCGAAATCACAAATGACGATCCGTTGGAAACATTGCGATTGCTTGACGAAACACTCAGCGGTGACCTTGCCGCTATTTTCACGATCTCGTATGAGTTCGGTCAGAAACTTCTCGGTCTCAAAGGTCGTAAAAAAAAATTTGCGACTTCTCTCGAGCCGGATGTTTTCGTCGCGTTGTTCGATACGCTGATCGTCCACGATTACAATTCAGGTGAGACAAATCTCGTTGGCAATCATGAAAAGTTTGATTCGATCCGGGAGATACTCACGCAGAAGAGAGATCACTACACAAGCCCGCACGAAGTAAGTGAGCCCATTAACGCTGAAAGCGCCCTTACTTCGTGCGGGCTTCTGCACGTGACGTCGAATTTTACAAAAAAAGAATACCTGGCTGCCATCGAAACGATAAAAGAACGCATCCGCGACGGCAACACGTACCAAACAAATCTCACGCAACAACTTACGGTTACGCTCCCCGACAGCCATTCGCCTGCGTTCGTATTCAAGCGTCTTCGCCGCGATCACCCGGCGCCGTTCGCTGCATTTATCAAACGGTCTAATTCTGTCGTCGTCTCCGCGTCGCCAGAACGGTTTTTCCGTGTCGGCGGCCCGCGTGTCAGTAGCTCTGGTGTCAGTAGCCCGCACGTGAGTAAGGGCTACCGTCACATTATTTCAACGTCACCTATCAAGGGCACGCGACGAAGAGGAATTAACGAGAAAGATGATCACCATCTGCGAAACGATCTCCTCAACAGCATAAAGGACCGCGCCGAAAACACGATGATCGTCGATCTGCTACGCAACGATCTCGGCCGCGTGTGTGAATTTGGCAGCGTCCGCGTCGAAAAACTCTGCGACCTCGAAGAACACCCGACGCTGTTTCATCTCGTGTCCACGATCAGCGGCGAGCTGCGAGATAGAGTAAGATTCTCTGACATCTTGAGTGCAGTTTTCCCCTGCGGTTCGATCACCGGCGCCCCGAAGATCAGCACGATGATGATCATTGACGAGCTTGAAACCGAATATCGCGGTCTTTCAATGGGTGCAATAGGATATTACGTCCCGAGTTCCACGTCCCAAGTCCCAAGTCGGCCATTCAGTTGGGACATGGGACATGGGACTTTGGACTCATTGGGACTGGGGACGTTAGACTTATCGGTCGCGATTCGCACGATGGTGATTAGCGACAATGTTGCTGGGTTCAACGTCGGCGGCGGCATTACAATCGACAGCGATCCGGAAATGGAATATGACGAAACTCTGCTAAAGGCCAAAGCATTACTTCTCGCTTTGGGTGCAGCCTCTGGACTAGAATGTACTTAAATGCAGGTTCTATATGTTACCTAAAGACTCATATTTAAGATCATCAGGACAAACCTGGAAATTCAACTTATCGGCTGTAGTCTTTGGATTGAGTGGTGTGTTTATGGGATATGCCTTCCTATTGTTAGGCAATGAAAACGCTCCACCTGATCGTTTTGTCTTTGTAATGTTATCCGGCGTTGCACTAGGAATATTGAGCAGCTTGTGGGCTTGCCTAAGCATTCGATGCCCGGGATGCAAGACGCGCCTGGTATGGAAAGCCGTTCGCGAGCAGTCCGCGGGGAATTGGTATTTGTGGCTAATCAATCTAAAGAAATGTCCGTCGTGCTGCGTAGGTTAGTAGATTGGAACAAATACAGCCCTATGGTGTCTAACCTTCATAAAAGGATCACCACAATGTCAAAACCAAACATAAACGTCACACCACTGATCGACGTTCTTCTCGTTCTGCTGATTATTTTCATGGTCGTCGCGCCGCTCAAGCCCAGCAGTTTCAAGGCTCGCGTGCCTGCGGAGCCTAAAGACGTAAAAGGCATTATTGTAAACCCCAAGACCCTCGTAGTGATCGTAAATCCGGATTATTCGCTCACTCTGAACAACGAAAACAACGGGGCGACGGTTAACGATACTTCGCCACTCATTGACCGACTAAAACAGGTATTCACAGATCGACTTGCGAACGGTGACGTCTCGGAATCATTCGCCGAGGACCCGAACCGTCCCACAGCTGACAAGATCGAGCGAACCGTATTCATCAAAGCTCCGAAGACAATCGATTACGGCAGCGTCGCACGCGTCGTCGATGCGGTCAAACTCGCCGGGGCTTATCCGATCAGTTTGCAGATCGATCACCTCGAATAAACTGCTTGTGCTATAATTTTCTCGGCTAAACGCTTACTGGCATTAGCTTCCGGAAGTTTCGCTTCACCATTTTTTTTATCTCGTCGCCGATGGTGAATTACTACGACATCTTAAAAGTTTCGCACGACGCGAGCGGCGCCGATATTAAGTCGGCCTATCGGCGCTTGGCGCGCAAACTTCATCCTGATAAAAACAACGGCTCAGAAGAAACCGCGTTGAAATTCGCCGCCATCGCCGAGGCGTACGAAGTTCTCGGTAATCAACGCGAGCGTACCCGTTACAACAGACGCCTTTCGGAAATAAGTGCAAATGGTAGCGGCGAATCTGTGTTCACATCGACAAACAGCCACGCAAAACGCTGGCGGCAGATGGTTTACGAAAAACGTTACAACGACATCATCGACCGCATGATCGCCGAGGAACGCCGTGAAGCGATGGCTTTTCAGAAAGTGATCTATCCTCTCGTTGCACTTTTTATCTCTGCAATTTTCGTGACCGCTTTCAAACCCAAGATCTTTGTGTCCGCGCAAACCGGCAATTTATCTCGCATTATCATCGTCGCTCTTTTTTTAGCCGGTGTGATCTTGTTGGTGCGGCGAATCCGAGACGGTTTCAGCCGCTTTACGGAAAATCTCGACAACATTCACGAATCGATCCTCGACGAAGGCGAGCGAAAGTCAAAACCGTTTCAGAGCGTCACGGTCGCCGCGATGCTCATCGGAGGCGTTATACTGTGCTTGTCTGTCGGCTACCTGATCGGCTCCTACACTGACTTTGCCGCCAATATCCAACCAAATATGTTCTCGACTACATTCGAACCCGAGTTTTTTCTCTATCCGCCGATCGTCACGTTTTTCGTCGATCTGATGCACAGCTTTGCCTCTGGTCTCGACCATTGACGGCCTTGACAAAGCGAATTGGCGTCAATAAACTCTAGAATTTGCGTTTATCGCAATTGAGGTAAATTAATGGCAAATCATAAATCAGCAGAAAAGCGGGTCCGGCAGAACACAAAACGCAACGAAATTAACCGCAGCAATCGCAGCGCGCTTCGCACATCGATCAAGAAGCTTCGTGCCGCCGTAGCAGGTCACGATAAGCAGGCGAGCACCGAGCTTCTCACGCCGACGATCTCGTTGATCGACAAGGCCGTAAACAAAGGCATCTTGCATAAAAACACCGCTGCTAGACACAAATCCCGTTTGACAAAACACGTCGCTGAACTCGCCTAAGATTTCCACATTTAGACATCTCGAAGCGGGCCAGTCATTGGCTCGCTTTCTTTTTTGCTACAATCCAAGCCAATGACCGAGACTCGGCGTTACAAGTATTTCGATCTCGTAATGGCGGCGTTTGTGACGGTGCTGTTGTGCTCGAATTTGATCGGCGTCCATAAAGTATCTTCAGTTACTTTACCTTTCACCGGCGGATATGAGTATGTTTACGGCACGGGCGTGCTGTTCTTTCCGCTGAGCTATCTTTTCGGCGACATTTTGACCGAAGTTTACGGCTACGCGCGTTCGCGTCGCGTGATCTGGGCAGGATTCGGCGCGTTGATATTTGCATCGCTGATGTCGCTTGTAGTTACAAGCCTGCCTGCCGCAAAAACAATGTCACCGGAATTGCAGGCCGCAGTTAACGCAATCTTCGGACAGACCTGGCGAATCGTCGCCGCGTCGCTGCTCGGCTTTTGGGCGGGCGAATTTGTAAATTCATTCGTCCTCGCAAAGATGAAGATCCTGACCGCTGGTAGATATCTCTGGACACGAACTATCGGCTCAACATTCGCGGGCGAAGCCGTGGACAGCTTGATCTTTTACCCGCTCGCATTCTTAGGCACTTGGCCGACCGAACAGGTCGTCAGCGTGATGATCGGCAACTACTTTCTAAAAGTTTTCTGGGAAATCGTCGCGACGCCGTTCACCTACAAGATCGTCGCGTTTCTAAAACGCGCGGAGCATGAGGACTACTTCGACCGCGACACAAACTTTAATCCGTTTCTTTTGAACACGTAAAATAAAGGTGTGATGCAGCTCAAACTCGAAACGCCGATCACCGACCTCTTTCGCTGCAACATCGCGAAACTAACATCCGCGAT
The DNA here is from genome assembly GCA_031405985.1 of Acidobacteriota bacterium. Classification (GTDB taxonomy): domain Bacteria; phylum Acidobacteriota; class Blastocatellia; order Pyrinomonadales; family Pyrinomonadaceae; genus OLB17. Next base: position 8,112 of record JANOGL010000028.1, read on the forward strand.
GTCGCGAAAGCTGGCCGTCGCGCTTGCACCGTCAGCCGCCAAGGCAAATGTTGATGACGTGACTGTCGAAGATCTGCTCAATTATTTCCCTGCTCGCTACGAGGACCGCTCGCATTTCATCTCGATAGACAAGATCGAAGACGGCATGGAAGCCGCCGTCGAATTAACTGTCCGAAACGCTGGCGGAATGCGAGTCGGACGAACGCGCGATCCGCGCAAACCGCCGCTCTACATTTTTGAGATAACTGGCGGCGACGCCGATCGATTATTAAAACCTGTAATGGTGAAATGGTTTGTCTCCGGCAAAAACGCCGAGCAAATTCTCGGCTGGCACGAGGACAGATTCAAACGCGGCACGCGGTTTGTGGCCTACGGCCGTTGGGAAGCCGACAATCGAGGAACGCTCACACTAAAACTCGCAAAGCCGGATGAGCTTGAGATTTTGCCTCAGTCGGAACCACCTGCGGTAGCGGGTGGTTTAACACAATCGACGCTCTACGATAACGAGCCAAAAAAAATTAAAGAGAAGAAACCAAATCTTCAACCACCGGCTACCGCAGGTGGTTCTGACTTGGACGAAGACATCAGCGATCCGACTCTCGCCCCAATCCACATCGGTCGCGTCCCGATCTATCGCAAGCTAGGGCCGTTTCAGACTAAGCGGCTTCGCGAGATAATGCACGCCGTGCTGCAAAATGTAGATCGGATATCGATCATCGACGAACTTCGAAAGGATTTGCTGGAACGACAAGGTCTCGCATCGCGTGCTCAGGCATTAGCCGAGATACACTTTCCGCCCGACAACGTTTCGATAATCGAATATGAAATGTTTCGCAGCCAGGCGCACCGGCGGTTGATCTTCGACGAGTTTTTCTGGCTGGCGTTCTCGATGCAGCTTCTTCGCGGCCAACGTGAAAAAGAACCAAAAGGTTCGGTTATCGAGGTTACGGAGAGGACGAAGAAACGACTCAAAGAACTGCTTCCGTTTTCATTAACCGGGTCGCAGAAAAAAGTTATCGGCGAGATTTTTGCCGACCTAAAGGGCGACAAGCCGATGAATCGTCTCGTTCAGGGCGACGTCGGCAGCGGCAAGACGATCGTCGCGTTTCTCGCGATGTTCGCTACGATGGAGAACGGTTATCAAGCCGCATTGATGGCACCGACGGAGATCCTCGCCGAGCAGCATCTGCGTAATGCTCGACGTATCTTTGACGGCTCGGGCTATCGCATCGAACTTCTTATCGGCAGTTTACAGGCTGCGCAAAAGCGCAAAGTTCAGGAAGCTCTCGCCAACGGTGAAATCGATATGATCATCGGCACGCACGCGATCATTCAAGACAATGTAAAGTTCGACCGACTCGGTCTTGCGGTGATCGACGAACAGCATCGCTTCGGAGTTTTGCAGCGTGCTCACTTGCGAGCGTTAGGACTCAATCCCGACATTCTCGTAATGACCGCGACGCCGATTCCGCGCAGCTTGGCGATGACGGTTTACGGCGATCTCGAAGTTTCTACCATCGACGAACTTCCGCCCGGCCGCACGCCGATAAAAACGGTCGTCTGCGGCGATGATCAACGCGAAGGCGTTTATCGCGGCATTGAACGGGAGATAAGACTTGGCCGCCAAGCCTACGTGGTGTATCCGCTCATCGAAGAATCCGCCAAGATCGATCTCAAGGCCGCGACAAAGATGTATGACGATCTTCGGTTGCGTGTCTTTCCCCGCTTAACCGTCGGTCTTCTTCACGGCAAGATGAAAGCTGCTGAGAAAGAAGAGATCATGCGCGCATTTGTTGGTGGCGAGAACGACATTCTCGTATCGACCACTGTGATCGAGGTCGGTGTCGACGTGCCTAACGCGAGCCTCATGGTCATCGAACACGCCGAACGATTCGGTTTGTCGCAGCTTCATCAGCTTCGCGGACGCGTCGGTCGCGGTTCGGATCAAAGCTATTGCGTCCTGCTGACTGGTGATAAGAAAACCGCAGTTGCAAAAGAGCGTCTTGGAATAATGGAGCAAACATCCGACGGATTCAAGATCGCGGAGAAGGATCTCGAAATACGCGGACAAGGCGAAATACTCGGAACGCGGCAGTCGGGGCTGCCGACGTTTCGCATGGCGAACATCGTACGGGATCTCGATATTCTCGTCGCTGCGCGCAACGAGGCGACAGAATACCTGACTCGCAAACGCCTGTCGCCCGAGACATCTGCTTTGATAAAACAATCGCGTGCTTACAAAAATGTCAGACTCGGCAGCGTAGGCTGACGCAATTGCCGTCACTTTTGCCCCCATCGCACCGATTCCCTAAACTATAGAAGAACTTTTAACGCAAAGTCGCTAAGACGCACAGTCGCAAAGGTTTTTTTATTAAATTTCATCAAGATGTTTTTTTATTTCTCTTCACTTTGCGTCTTTGCACTTTTGCGTTTTTGCGTTAAAAAAATCTTTTTATGCGAGTGATCTCGGGACTCTATCGCGGCCGCGTGCTTAAAAGCCCACAGGACGCAAAGACGCGGCCGACGTCCGATCGACTGCGGGAAACTCTCTTCAACATTCTCGCACCGCTCTTCAATAAAGAAACTCGCTTCTTAGATCTCTGCGCCGGAACGGGCGCCATCGGCATCGAGGCTCTGTCGCGCGGCGCGGCATTCGTGACATTCGTTGATAAATCAAAACGCTCTTGCGCACTCATCGAAGAAAATCTCGACAAGCTTGCCGTGCCAGAATCACAGACTGAAATTCTTAATCACGAAGCGGAGAATTTCGCCGGTCGCGATCACGAGCTAGGCTGGGACATTGCTTTTTTTGATCCGCCGTATGAGAGCGATTATTCCCTTGTTCTGCACGCTTTTGGCTTTAAAGAAGATTTGCTCAACGACCGCGGCTTGCTCGTCGTCGAACATCACACAAAAAAACAGTTGCCGGACGAGGTTGGAGCATTGCGTCGCTGGCGCGTGCTGAAACAGGGCGAGACTTCACTTAGTTTCTACGAAAATGCCTAAGATACTTTCACTCAAGGTTCTCGTCTGGCTCATCCTCGCGCTGATCTGGAGCACGACGTGGATCTTTATAAAGGTTGGTCTCGACGATCTGCCGCCGATCGCATTTGCCTATTCACGATTCGCGGTTGCAATCGCGATTCTCTTGGTCGTGATCAAAATTCAGAACATTGCGCTGCCGAGAACCGCAGGTGAGTGGCGGCTAATCGGGCTGACGGGCTTTCTGCAGTTCTCTATCAACTACTCGCTTGTTTTCTGGAGCGAGCAGTACATTACATCGGGCTTAGCGGCGGTTTTACAAGCGACGATCTCGGTATTTGGCCTCGCGCTGGCGTGGATATTTTTACCCGACGAACGCATCACAAAGCAAAAGATCGTCGCGGTCGCGATGGGGGTTATTGGCGTCGCGGTGATATTTAACGATCAACTCCGTGTCGAAAGCTGGCTGGCGTTTGCGGGCTGCGTCGCGATTGTCGTCGGAGCTTACGCCGCGGCACAAGCATCGATTCTCGTTAAGGCAAAAGCGGCGAACATTCATCCCGCTTCGCTCGTGTTTTGTCAGATGATCTGCGGTTTACCGGCTGTCGTGATCTACAGTTTTTTGCGCGAAGGCAGTCCGCTCACCTTTAACTGGTCGTGGAAGGCAGTCGTCTGCGTTTTGTATCTCGCAGTGCTCGGCACGGTCGCGGCGTTTTGGCTGTATTACTGGTTGTTGAGCCGAATCGAATCTACAAAAGCCATGATGATCTCGCTCGTCACGCCGCTGCTCGCGGTAATAATCGGAAATCTCGTTTTGGGCGAAACGCTGCCTCCGCTGACGTTCTTCGGTGGATTGCTGATCATCGCGAGCATCGGTCTGATCATCTTTCGCCGACGGAATTTCAACGCAAAGACGCAAAGTAGCAAAGACACAAAGTAGTTCATTTTTTTATTTCCCCCTTTGCGTCTCTGCGTCTTCGCGTCTTTGCGTTAAAATCTTCTTATGTTCTTTAAGTTCACAACAGCAGGTGAATCACACGGCAAGGCGCTTGTCGCAATTGTCGAAGGCGTTCCCGCCGGCCTCGACATCGACATTGCCGCAATCAATTACGAACTTTGGCGGCGGCAGCAAGGTTATGGTCGAGGCGGCCGCATGAAAATCGAAAAGGATGAAGTTGAGATACTGTCGGGCGTGAGACACGGTACGACGCTCGGTTCGCCGATTGCATTGACGATAAGGAACGACGACTTTGTCCATTGGGAAGACGTCATGTCGGTCGAAAGTGTCAGTAGCCCGCACGTAAGTAAGGGCTCCCCTCAGCAAGAAAAACGCGCGATCACACGCCCGCGGCCCGGGCACGCCGATCTTGCCGGTGGCCAGAAGTACGGGCTTCGCGATCTGCGTAATGTTGTCGAACGAGCCTCTGCACGCGAGACGGCTGCGCGTGTAGCTTGCGGTGCGATCGCAAAACAGTTGCTCGCCACGTTTGGCGTCGAGATTCGCAGCCACGTCATAAAGCTTGGTCACGTTCAGACGAATCCGCTTTACAAAACTTGGGAAGAGATCTCCACGATTCCAGAAGACTCGCCGCTTCGCTGCGCCGACGAAGACGTTCAACAGCAAATGATAAAGCTGATCGATCAGGCGAAGCGAGACGGCGACACGCTCGGCGGGATTTTCGAGGTCGTCGCAAAAGACGTCATCGTCGGTTTGGGCGCGCACACTTCGTGGAATGAAAAACTCGACGGCCGCATCGCACAAGCCGTTATGTCCATCCACGCCGTCAAAGCCGTCGAGATCGGCACCGGCGTTGCAAACGCTGCGAAGCCCGGTTCGGAAGTGCATGACGAGATCTATTTCGAGCCAGGAGTCGAGAGTCAAGAGACGGGAGACGAACACGATACCCCGAATTCTCTCTCGTCTCCTGTCTCTGGTCTCTCGTCTCGTTTTGTCCGCAAAACGAACCGAGCCGGCGGTCTCGAAGGCGGTACTACAAACGGCGAAGAAGTTCGCGTTCGCGGTTACATGAAGCCAATCTCGACGCTGCGTAAACCGCTGAAGTCTGTCGATATCGACACCAAGCAAAGTAGCGAAGCCGCGTTTGAACGCTCCGATATCACGGCCGTCCCCGCCGCCGGCGTCATCGGCGAATCGATGATCGCGATCGTCCTTGCCAACGCCATGCGCGAAAAGTTTGGCGGCGATTCGATCGACGAGATGCGGACAAATTTTAATGCCTACCAATCTACGCTGAGCAACTATTAATGGAGCATGTTATGAGTTTGACTATATATCGAGTGTTAAATGTGGTCATTGTCTCGATCGTGAGTTTTGTTATCACAATCACCGTCTCGGGCCAAACGGTCCAACAACTTAAGATAACCGGATTAAAAATCGTCAACTATAACCAGTATGACAATATTTTCAAGGATGTCTCGGAGGAGAAAGATTTGGAATACTGGAACGCACTCGGTACTTCGGTGATCGTATCTGCATTAGTTTCAGCAAAACCAAACACCTACGTCTCTGGTCGCAAAGTCGAGTTTAAGATTTATGGAGGAAAGAAGCTCATTCGAACCCATGCTGGGGAAATCGGATACTTCAGATCCGAAAACTATTATGTTCCAATTATGCTGTATGGGCCATTCTGCCAGCCTCTAACCATCAAAGCAAGAATTATCGGACAGCGACGGATTTCAACGATTTCGAGGACTCTTAATTTTGCGTGCGGAGAATAGAACCGATTCTGAGACTGATTTTAGCCGTCGTATTCGGATTAACGGTTGCTTGTACGAATGCGTCCGACAAAACCACCACATCGAACACCTACACCGCACGCGAAGCGAAGAAGGAGATTCAAGAGCTTCGGGCGGCGATGAAGAAGGTCGAGCCGTTTTTCGCTCCGATGGGCAAGCCTGAGGCGTATGACTGGTTGGGCTCGC
>JANOGL010000137.1:0-3441 GCA_031405985.1 Acidobacteriota bacterium
GCGAGCATCGGCGTCAGCGTGAACGAAACGATCAGCGAAACCGCGACCGCGAACGACGCCGTTAGCCCGAACGACGACATAAATCTGCCGACGATGCCCTGCATAAAGCCAATCGGAACGAACACCGCCATCAGCGAAAGCGTCGTCGCGAGCACGGCAAGGCCGATCTCACGCGTCCCTTCGATAGCGGCTTGGAACGGGTTCATGCCTTTCTCTTCGACAAAGCGATAAATGTTTTCGAGCACGACGATCGCGTCGTCGATCACGATCCCGACCATCAGCGTGAGCGACAACATCGTGATCGAGTTGAGCGTGTAACCCATCGCATACATCAGGGCAAATGTTGAAATAATTGAGGTGGGGATCGCTATTGCGGCGATGAACGTTGCCCGGAAATTCCACAGGAAGAAAAAAACTACGAGTGCCGCGAGCAACGAGCCGACGATCAAGTGCTCCTCGATATTGCGTAAAGAATTTTCGATAAAGATCGAGTTGTCGCCGATAATGCGCATCTGAAAATCCTTCGGCAGTGTCGGCTCGATCTCTTTGAGTCGCTCTTTTATCTCGCGTGCGACCGCGACGGTATTTTGACCGGATTGTTTGGCAACGATCAGCGTCACGGCCGGCTGGCCGTTGAGTCGCGCCTCGCTTCGCGCCTCTTCGGCGCCGTCCTCGACGTAGCCGATATCCTTTACCTTGACCTGATAACCGCCGCGGTTTGCGACGACGAGATCGTTAAACTGCTCAGCTTTTTGAATTTTGCCGACGGTACGGACGCTTGTTTCCGTTTGCCCTTCGTCGAGACGGCCGCTCGGAAACTCCATGTTCTGCACGGCAAGGGCGCCGGAGATCTCACCCGGCGTCACGTTATACGAACGCATCTTGTCAGGATCGACCCACACATTTATCTGCCGATCGACACCGCCAATGATCGTGATCTGGCCGACGCCGTTTACTGACTCGATGCGTTCCTTTACTTTGTTTTTTGCGGTCTCGGTAACTTCTCTGAGTGAACGTGGCGCCGAAATCGAAACACGCAAGATCGGCGCGACATCGGTGTCGAGCTTTTGAACAGTCGGCTGTTTCGCAGTCTGCGGCAGGGTTGGAATTACAGTCTGAACGCGATTCTCGACCTCTTGTGCGGCGACATTAACATCCTTCTCAAGCACGAACTGCACAAACACCTGGGAAATGCCTTCGATCGATGTCGAACGCAATTCGTCGATGCCGCTGATCGTGTTGACGGCCTCCTCGACCTTTTCGGTGATCTCGGTCTCGATCTCTTGCGGGCTTGCGCCGGGATTCACGACCGTGACTGTGATTGTCGGAAAGTCGATCTTGGGAAACAGATCGACACCGAGACTAAAAAACGAAAACGCACCGACAACCACCAGCGACAAGATCAACATCGTCGCGAACACCGGACGCTTTACACAGATTTCAGCCAGCCATTGCATATTTTAGTTCAAAGTTCCAGGTTCAAAGTTCAAAGTTTCTTGAACTTGCTTCCTCGTTCTGTTGCCCCTTGTAGATATTTCATGAAGCCCGAAATGGTTTTAGAAGTTTCGATAAGAAGTTTTGTGATTTCTTTAAACGTAACTTGTTCAATATAATTTTGATCCACTGCAATGTAGAGTTGCGACCTGACTTCACCGCAAGAACCTTTAGCAATAGACAAGAATTGTAGAAACTCTTTATTTCCACCTCGTTCAAAACCTTCTGCAATATTCGACATGACCGAAATACTCGCTCGGCGAATCTGGTTAACCAACGCAAAATCGCGACTGAACGGACCTTCAGAACTGATCGCATAAATTCGTCGCGTTGCTTGCCTGGCCAACTTCCAAGCTTCGATTTCTTCAAACTTTTCTATTCGTGCCATGACTTTGAACTTTGAACCTTGAACGTTGAACTAGTTCGGGGAGCGAACCTGCACCCCGTCGAATAGTTCGGCAAGATTGCTTGTCGCGATCATCTCGCCTTCGGACAAACCTTGTTTTATCTGTATGGTCTCGCCCTCGAGCAGGCCCAGCTGCACAAGCCGCTCGCGCGCGGCTCCGTCTTTGATCACGTAAACTTTGTTGACATCGCCCTCGGCTTTTACGGCCGACGCCGGTATCATCACGGCATTCTCAGGTTGTGATTGCGTAATGCGAACAGTCGCGAATTGTCCGGGCTTTAGCAAGCCGTCACCGTTTGGAACTTCGGCTTCAACTGTTAGCGTGCGCGCCTGTTGATTGAGACTGGGCAAAATGCGGACGACGGTTCCGACAAAATTGCGGTCGGGATAAGCGCTCGTTTGCAAACTTATGCTTTGACCGGTCGCGACCTTGCCGATCGAAGCTTCTGGAACATCGATCTTCAAACGCAGGCTTGAGGTGCGAATTATGGTCGCGATCTTTGCATTTGGCACGCTGGGCGAAATGAATTCACCGAGATCTGCCGTGCGTTCCGAGATATAACCACTGATCGGCGCGAGCACCGCTGTGTCATTCAATGATTTGCGTGCCTGATCGACTTGCGTTTGAGCAGTCGCGATCGCGGCTCGCGCAGATGCTACCTGCGCCTCGGCAGAGTTGATCGCCTTAACGGCGACAGCCGCGTTGGAGCGAGCTTCGTCTAACTGACCAAGCAGCGCATCACGCTGCGCACGTCGCTGATCGAGAGCAGATTTTGAAACATCGCCCGTGCTGTGCAGCCGCTCGGTTCGAATAAGCTCCTTCTCCGCAAGTTCGAGATTTGCCCTCACCGATTTCACCTGCGAGAACTTGTCGATATCAAACGTCTCGCCGTCGCGAACGCCGAGACGGGCCTGCGCAGAACGCAACGCGGCAACGGCCTGGCCAAGCGCTTTTTGTTGCTGCTGAGCCTGCGCCTGAGCCGTCTCTAATCTAATCTGCGCGTCGCGGGCGTCGAGCCGTAGAAGCACGCTCCCTTTCGTTACATAACTGCCTACATCGAAGTTGACCTCGACGATCTTGCCGCCGACGGCCGGAGCAACATCGGTCGCGGCGTCGCTCGCCAGATTACCCGTCGCCTCAAAATATGTAGGTATCTGCCTGACCACGGCTTGCGTCGTCGTGACATCGACGATCGTCGGCTGATTATTTACGTTCGCATTTGCGCTCTCCGCCCTCGAACCGCAGGATGTCGTCAAAGCCCATCCCGGCACGAGACATTTATACGCTCAGCAGTTGATTCGCGAAACGGTCATCAGCGAAGACGATCTAAACCAGATGACCGCCAAGGTAGTCGAAAAATACGAGGGCATTCTCGCTCGGGCAAAAGACATCGCCGCCAAGAAGCCTGCCCGAGCGGTTCTCGCCGCCCCGCCAGTCGATGAGGATGGTTCAGGCGTTCTCGAAACAGGCGTTTCGGCTGACATTCTCAAGCGTGTTTCCGACAAGATCTCGCTTGTTCCCGAGGATTTTCACATCAATC
>JANOGL010000191.1:0-9651 GCA_031405985.1 Acidobacteriota bacterium
GCTTTACAGCCAGCATCTCACGCCGAACCGGATGCCAACTTCCGCCGCCGACCGGAATTGCCTCAGTGTATTTTTTAGTCGCCTCGGCGATCTCCATCGGAATCGCGGGCATATTCTCCATCACCAGAGCCTCAGGCGGCACCACGCGACGGATCACCGACGCCTTAACACCGGTTGCCTTGTCGACCTGAGCCACAGACACGACCGGCATCGCCGCCAATAACAATCCAAATACCAAAAAACGAGCGTTTTTCATGACAAAATCTCCTCAGAAGAAAATTAAATTATGGAATGCCATCAATATACACCAATTCCAGCCGCATAACCACTCAAACGAGCAGTCCGTGCCTGCGCGACGACAAATTCCAATTATCTATCTTCTTCGATCATCTCGATCCACAGCTTTAAAGTAAGATCTTCTCGCTCAGGATTGCCAAGATAAACTCGAAGCTCGTCATAATATCGATTTCTAAGAATCTCAATGTCGAACGGGACGGCATTCGCGAGATATTTGACATCTTCGCGGTCGCGGTCGATGTTGCGCCCGATCTTTGCAAGCGCAATATCGTAGGGGTCAAAAGCCAGCAGGCGAAGACGTTCGAATGTTCTGGCGTAGATTTCGGTCAATCGATCTTCATAGTTCTCCGGGACAGTGACGACGTCGACCCTATCTAGATAAACACCGTGTCGTTTGTGGAGCAAAGAGCCTTTGCCAGCCCTTTCGATTAGAGACGGATTCCTGGGCACGATAGACATAGCGTCAACATCTCGTGTTTCACGTTCGAAGCCATATATCTGTGTAACGATGAACCCGCCAAGGCAATGCAGATGCGTTTTTTCCTCAAGAATTGAATCCAAATCAAATAGGAATGATCGCCAAGGTTCGTGAATAACTGATTCAGTCATAGTGATCCAGGTATCGAGGCGAGAGATCGGTCAAAAGACGCCAGTGTTTTGCCGAATCAGGCCGATTCGTAACCAACCATTTCCGCTCGGCGTTGGTCATCTGCTCTCTACAGAACGTTTCTTCGCGGAGCAGCATCGACCGTTCCAGTTCGGTTTCGTGTTGACGCAATTTCGCAGCGGTCATCTCGTCGCCCTTTGATTCCGCAACTTCACGAGCGACAGTAGTGACAAACCCGAGGCGGTTTTGTAGATCGTTGACCTTCGCGGCCTTGACTAGCTGCGGCCAGTCCATATTTGAGAAAGTAAGAACTATCCACGGCAGTGCCTCTACATCACGAGGTTCTCGATCGTTGCCCTTGAGAGCGGAAAGCAAAACAACGGCCGGATGCTTTGGCTTGGACCTTTTCATATGCGAATATCCGGGATAACCAAGCGTCGCGAGATCGGTTCCAAGCTCATCATTTGAAACCTCTGACACGTCAAACAGGCTTTCGCTCACCGGCATCTCGGTCGGCGGCAGATCAAACGCTCGAACCGCTTTTGCACGCAGTTCGTCAGTCAAAGGCCGCTTCCCCTTCTCCAGCAGCGATAGATACGTCTGCGACACACCAAGCGCCCTCGCCGCCTCAACCTGCGTCCGCTTTCCCTGCTTTCTGAATTGCACCAGCTGCTCCCCTTTCATACAACCTCTATGGAAATTCTACACCGGCAAGAGGTTTATTACAAGATTGTAATATTTCGCCTTTTTTGGATTGAGCCGTCGGAGACGGCGGCGGAATTTAGCCCCATGCGTCAAGCGTGAGGTAAGCGTGAATTAGAGTTTTTCGAAAGCCCGCGTCAGCGGGCGACAGATAGGGGCGCAGCCTCTGATGATTTTAGGAGGATCAAAAGGAATTCTATTTTTACCCGAAAGATTTTCCGCTGACCCTGAGAATATTTTGGGTGACTTCATAAGAATTCAAACCTACCTTAAAACATTCTTAGTCGAACCTGAAAATATTTTAGATCGAGTTAATATCATTTCAACTGATCCTGAAAGACCTTTAGGCCAATCTAAAATCATTTCAGCTGGTCCAAAAGTTTTCTTTCAATCCCAAATTAAATTCAATGCCTTATTCTAAAAAGCTTAGCCACAACTATTGATCTTTTTTTGTTTTTTTTCCTTTTATAGGTATTTCAGTATAGATATCGTCAAGTAACTTGGTTTTTACTCGCATGACCAATTCGATTTCGACAGATAAATCAGAATAATTAGCTTGAAGCACTACGGCACCGTCTTGCGTGACCATAATCGGATGTGGGATCCCATTCGAATCTTCTAGATGAAACGACAATGTTGATATTTCACCAGCCTCTTTAGCCTGCTGATACTCGTCAGTTTCTTCGATATGAGAACCCATCAGTGCTGAGGCACGAATCATTCCTTTTGGAAATTTAAACCAAACAAGGTTGACCGAAGCCAATTTTTCTTGCAGTTGAGCCATGTCTATTCCCAATGTGCTTAATTCAATGACGTTAGTTGACGCTGTAAACCTGCAAAAATCTATAACGTCGTCCTTTTTGCCTGAAAGCAATAGAACGCTCGTTTTTTCATTGTGATACGCCATTATTTCGCCTCGTCGAAAAAACTGCAAAAAGACAGTATCGAAATAACGACCGGGGACGTTGACATTGTGCTCATGTTCGATGCGAAACGATTCAAAATCTTGATATATTTTTCCTAATTGACTTCGTTCAATATTGGTTTCAGGGGTTGAGGAATTTTTAGGAAATAACGAGGCCTGTGGATTTAGTCTCAATTTACCATTGTTAAAATGAGTTTTGTCAAAAGAACTGCAAAGACAAATCTTATACGATTTAGCCATGCTTTCCTCCAATAAGAAGTTGTGTATCCGGGGTCAATAGAATGAAATCTTCCGCAAGCTTCTTAAATGCTCCAGACGAATCAGCAGTTATTTGCAGCCCGTCCTTTGCGATAATGACTTTATCGGACAAACTCGATGGGCTATTTCCATCAACATGCAACACGACCCTGAAATCTTCGACTTGCTCTGGCATTAGGTTAGCAACATAGACGTTAAAAAAGGGGTTCTTATTTCCTGAGAATTTCACATTAAGGTCAAATGATCTATTCTCTGGTTTCACGGTTCTGTCTAGAAATTGTAAGAAGGGCTCAATCTGATTTTGTAACTTCGATTTTGCGTGTCCGTATGAAACCTCGATCTTCTTGGATACCAAGTCAAGATTCAATATTTGATTTACACCCTGATAATCCTTTGTGAAAGACAGCGAGACGTAAAAAGATCCATCATTTACATCTAAATCAAATTCGGTATCGTTTCTACGACTTAATTTGATCTTAAACCGTTCGTTGGTTCGTAATTCACGATCAAGTGTTTCAGGAATGTTCTCAATTGAAATTCCATCATATCGCGCATGAAACCACCATTTACTCGTAGTATCCGAACTGAATTTCAATTTCGTTCTTTCTATGAAGAAATATAACGACAGCCATTTTTTCGACAATTCCTGTAACATTCGATGGAAGATTGCAACGAAGCCGGCGATTTGGATAAATAATGCTGAAGTCGAAAAAGACTCGACGGCCTGATATACCGAAACGCCAATAAATAGGATTAGGAGAATTAGGTAAACGTAAAGCATAAATCTAAAATCCTTTCCCACGATACTAAATTTTCGGCGACATACAAAACAAGAAAATCTATGGTACGAGTACACGGAAATGCGGGTCGTATGTGTACACGCAAAGTCAAAACCGGATCTGATCAAACCATAAAAAATCGTCAGGTGTGTTTGCCTTCCGATTTAGCCCACCCCGTCAGTCCAGTCCGAAAAAATAACGTCGCAAACCACACACCCTTTCAGCCCTTGAGATTTACTTCTGTTAGCGCTATTATTCCTGCACCCAAAATTATTAAGCAGTATTGGGCGAGATTACATATCAAGCCGCAAGCGAGACTGATTATTTAGAATGGAATCGGTTTGCTCTGAAACGGAGGAGGCGCTTGCAAGAACATATTAGTGTCGTTATTCAGTGAAAAATAAATATATTCAAGGCGGGTTAACATTTGCCATCTTCGCCTTGATGGCAGTAACGGTTGTTTGCCTATGGCGCGGGATAATCCCTATCGATTGGCTGGTGTCGTTTGGTTATCCTGGGATTTTTTTTCTTAGCTTGGTAAATGGGGTTGCTCCGGTTGCCGGGCCATCGCAGATTGCTACGTTCTTTGCTGCTAGCCAACTGAATCCTTTTGCGGTGGGAGTCGCTGCAGGGGTTGGAGGCGCGATTGGGGAGTTGGCCGGGTACGGATTCGGATATTTCCTGCGTGGGTCGCAATCCGACGAGTCGCAAATCGGACGAATTACCAATTGGCGCTTTTTTCGCGTGTCGCGAGAACATTCATTTATCCCATTATTGGTTCTCGCGAGTATTCCTAACCCGTTGTTTGATCCAGTATCAGCGATAGCAGGTTCGCTAAGAATTGGGATTGCTCGTTACTTTTTCCCAGTTCTTCTTGGAAAAATTATTCGACACTTGGCAATAGCCTACGCAGGCTACTACTCAATCAATATGGACATTTCAACCGTCGTAAACAATACGCAGACAATTCCTTTTATCGATTCTTTCGTGTTTGTTCCAATAGTGCTTTGCGTGGCACTAATTGCTTGGATCGTGCGTAGTTTCCTTGAATCAGAACCTGATCCACTTGTCTTAAACTTCACCTTTTTCGCCTTTGCTGGTCAATGTATTCTGACTGCCGATTTGGTTCGAAATATCATGACCGCCGAGTCCGCAATAGTTGGTAAGCAAGACGTAATAGTTTTAGTCCTCTTCTTACCCGCAGTAATTCTTCTTTTCTTACAAGTCAACATTGTCGGCTGGCAGGTCGACAAAACGCGCGATTATTACGAAAAGCTTCTGGCTAAACCTGAACATAATATTGGCAATTTACCGCCAGACAAAATTGAACATTGGGCCGCCGTGCTCGTCCGCATTACAGGTGTGGATTTTTTCCCTCAATTTTATACGTATTATATTAAGCTAGCCACTCCTCGGGATAAGCGAAGAAAGCAAGCGGTTTCGATCTTACCCGAAGACAAATTTAAAATAAAAAAGAATACCGCGGCTGAGGATATAGAAGGAATAAATGCGAATTCACTGATAATACATCCGGAAGAGGATAGAAAATTGCTGTGGCAATTTTATGTATGGACGTGTGTAGCCTCTTGGCTTGTTTTCGTTGGTTGTATTATAGTTGCAAGGTGGCGTTTATGATACGTAAATTGTTAAATCAAAATGGACCGAATCGTCCCGTTAGTTTACGTTACGTCATTCCGTCAGCTGTTTCAGCTGTGCGAGTGATTCTTGCCATACTCCTACTCGCCATGACTAATGGTCAACCGAACGGGATGCTTTTTGCTGCTCTTATTGGTGTGCCAATTATTATGGCGCTTGATGCAGTGGACGGAATGCTCGCTCGCCATCTCAATAGTCAGACCATGCTTGGAAGTTTCATCGATATTGCAGCAGATAGACTCGTCGAATTCATCTTCCTTCTGTTTTTCGTTAGTGCTGGTTTCGTACCCCTTTGGTTCGTCGTTATTTTCTACGGCCGGATTATATTGACAGATGCTTGTCGAATGTGGGCATTTCGAACGGAAAGGGTCTCAGCAGAAGGTATTTTTCTCCCAGAGCCTTTGCGTGTTCTTGTTTTGTCGAAATTGAGTAGGAGTGGCTACGCCGCTCTTAAGGGTATTATGTTTTCATTGATGCTATTAGCCATGTATCAAGGGAAGGCATCCCTTTCTTGGTTGGAATTCGGAACAATGCTCGGTGTCCTGGCATTCAGCTTACTGCGAGCCGCACCAATTCTATTCACATATTTACCTTGGCGAAAAGACGTAGAAAACTTGGGCGATCGATGTAAAGAGTTGCCTAACTTTGCGGCGCGTTCAACAAGAGTAATATCGTTGGCACAACTAGCATCAGATGTATGTCTAGCCGCGATACTCACATTTATTGCTCTCCGTTAGACTGATGTTAAGCAGCTGATTATGCTGTTCATCTGAAATCAAAACGAAAGGGCGTTTACTTTTTAAAAAGTCATACGCAGCCTCAAAGGTCATGCCCTTGCTAATTAGATGGGCAATCACTAAAGTGGGGGCCCGTCCAACTCCAGATTTGCAATGAATATAAACTTTCTCGTCGTTTAATCTACAATTTTCAATGAATGCGAGACCCTTTATAAGGTAATCGTATGATATTGAAGCCTCATCACGTGTGGGCAGATATAGATAATTTCCTCCAAGTGTTAATCCACATTGTTCGTCATCAAACTCATCTTGAAGGCAAATAGAATTCCTAATCCCTTCATTAATCAAAACTGCTCTTCCCAATGTGCCGTACGAACCCCCAACAAATACATTTTCGTTTAGTTTACAATACCGAAGTATTGGGATCCGCAGTATTGATGAATATGCGCTAATAAACAGCCAGAGTCTAATCGAAAAAGAACCGCGAGCGTGGTAACGCATTGCTAATCTTGTAAGTATTTTGTTCACTGTTTAAGCCAACTTCACCAAACTAACGTAAATAATTCTATTGCGCAACGAAGCCTGATATATTTTTCAAAAGATTATTAATAATCTCTACCTGTTTGGCAGCACAAACGCTCCGATGTGTGGCGTCGAGGTATTTTGACAAGTCTGTAGAGCCAAGATCAAAGATTCGCGTAGATTCTCGGGCGTGAGAACCGCATCAACTAATCCGCGGGAGTTTCCGTTATCGATCAGGCGTTTGAACTCTCTGATAAACCGGCAGGCGAGAGGAGCAGGACCGCGTTCAAAGCCGGGGAAACAATGAAATAACTCCGGCTTTGAGATACTTGACGTACGGCGACCCTGCTTGTGTGAACAATAGTTTTAATCGTAAGGCAAATCCCCAAAAGTCAGAGACAGTAATTAAGAGACGTTCGGCAGCACAAACGCGCCATCTCCGCCTTCCATTCACGGGAACCGGCAACATCCGCGAAATTATTCGCAGATTGCGGTGGAAATTTTACTGGTTTTGAGGGCAGTTCGCAGGGTCCAACCCGAGA
Organism: Acidobacteriota bacterium; assembly: GCA_031405985.1. GTDB lineage: Bacteria > Acidobacteriota > Blastocatellia > Pyrinomonadales > Pyrinomonadaceae > OLB17. The sequence goes on from JANOGL010000191.1 coordinate 7,026, forward strand.
GACGAAGCGATATCCGTAATATCGACTGCGCTTTAGCATTCGCGGCACGTGGATTGCGATTGTCCAAGGGTACATTCTATTTAAATAGGGAACGAATATTATTCCGCAACGTCGGACGGGGGAACATAAAAATGATCGAGATCGAATCAATGTTGAGTCCAGCGGTCAACGAATTGCTGAAAAGGGTCAATTATGGACACCTCGGATGCGCCGAACATAACCACCCTTACGTCGTGCCGATCCATTTCGGCTATGACGGAGAATTTTTTTACATCTTCACCACACCGGGCAAAAAGTCCGAAATCATCGATGTTAACCCCAATGTCTGTATTCAGATCGAGGAGATCCTCGAAAAAGATAACTGGCAGAGCGTGATGGTGACCGGTGAGGCCAAAACAGTAACGGACGATGCCGAGCGCGAAAAGGCTATGCAATTAATACTCGCCGTCAATCCGGCCCTGACGCCGGCTCTTAGTATTAGGTGGATGGATAGCTGGGTCCAGGAGATACGCGACATTGAGAAGATCTATCGCATAAAGCCCACGAACATCACGGGCCGCCGTACCGTGGTTACCGTTACGGCCGATTAATCGCCGAGGATTATTTGGAGAGCACAAACGCACCGATGTGGGGTGTGTTTTGTGTTGCGGCGTAATATTAACGAAGACTATTCCAACTGAACGTGTGGTTTTACGGCACGAAGTTGTAAACAATAATGCCCGAAACTTTCACCGGTTGGCCGGCCAGTGTGGTTGGCGAATACTTTGCCCCGCATGCGGACTCGCGAGAAGCAAACTGCAATGTCGTAGGGCCGCTAACAACTCCGGCTCGAATAACTTTACCTTGTTCATCTATCAAGACCTGGACCGAAACTGTGCCGCTGTCGCGCTTTGCCCTGGCTTCTGCCGGATAAGAAGGTTTTGGAAGATATGTTGCTTTGCCATTCAAAACGCCGCCGGTTACAAGTTTTGCCTTTGGTTTTCCCGATAATGGATCTATCTCTACTGGTCCGGAATCGACATTGGGGTTCTCTAGTTGAATTTTCAAGCCGATGTCTTTTGCTACAGGCTTGCCATCTTTAATAGCGGGCGAGAAGTTCGCGGTCATCAAAGTGTCTCTGAGTGTAGAGAACAACTCTTCCAAAGCCTTTGCCGGATTCTCGCCGCACGGCCACATCGGTAAAGTCGCGGCCACAACCTTCGACGGCTTTCCCGTCTCTTCAATGCGCATAGCGAGCATGACAGTGCCGCCTATCTCAGCATCTAGCGCCGATTTAGGCATCGTATAGGTGACAGAATCCTTCATCATCGGAACGGAATCCGGCGGCAATGCTGAATCAATGGGTGTTTTGGGTGCGACAACCGGATCGAATTTTGCATTAAGTTTCCATGTTTGCGTTCTGGTAAGCGTTACGATTCGGGGATCAAGAGTTCCCTCAGTATCGAACACAGTCGTAAATAGTCCTTTCTGATCGATCGTCGCAACGCTCTCACGGAAATCTTTTCTTCCGTTTTTCGTGGAAGGAGCGAAGATCAAATACTCACGGTAAATCTTTACTTCTCTGCCGTTAACAACTTTCGTTTCTACACTGTATTCCGCTTTCTCGGGCTCCCTTGGTCGATAAAGCCGTGTCGTTCCCTGCTGATCCGGCCCGGGACATACATATTGCTGCGGTCCTTTCCACGTCTTTCCGTCAAAGCTGCAATACACACTTCCAAAGCCGGTCATGATCTCATAGGAGCTTGTTGTCGTACCGTCCTTTTGAAGCGTCTTTCTTTCCCGTTCAACTCCCTGTGCCTGACGTTCCGCGACATCGGTTTCGATCGAGACAACCTTTCCGTTCACGTAGTTCTCGATTACGACGGTAAACACAAACGGAAATAAACTATTGGTTTCAGATACGGCGTATTGAATAGCACCATCGTGTTCCGGTTTTGAAATCGAACGCGACTGAGCAAACGACGCAACTGCAAGCAGCACGATTGATATGAAAGCAGTAAGGATCTTCATATTTAGGTATTGGGCAAAACAAATGCGCCGATGTGGGGCGTTGAGGTATTCAAACAAGTCTCTAGAGCGAGTATCAGCGAATCGCGGAGATTCTCGGGCGTGAGAACCGCATCGACGAGGCCGCGGGCTGCGGCGTGTTTGGCGTCGAGTTCTTTATCATACGTTTCGCGCACCGCATTCATCTCGGCTTCTAACTCGGGCGAAGGAGACTCGCCCGCGGCCTTTAATTTATCTAACTGAGTGCCAAAGATCGCCTGCACGGCGCTGTCGCCCTCCATAACGCCCATGCGGCCCGTGGGGAGCGAAAAAATAAAATCCGGGTCAAACCCTTGTCCGGCCATCGCGTAATAGCCCGCACCGGACGCGTGGTTGACGGTCAGAACTATCTTGGGGACGGCGGCGGTCGCCATCGCCTCGACAAACTGCGCACCGGCACGGATGATGCCGCTGTGCTCGGCTTCGGCACCGACCATAAAGCCCGACACGTCCTGCACAAACAGCAACGGCGTCGAGTGACGGCTGCAGTTCTCGATAAAGTACGCGGTCTTCTCTGCCGACTCTGTATAAACGATACCGCCAAAACGCGGCGGCTGATTTGGCTTGCCTTTGGACATGC
>JANOGL010000202.1:0-23335 GCA_031405985.1 Acidobacteriota bacterium
CCGATCTTGAAAAAGTTTCGCCGGTTGGTATAGAGATAAATGCAAATCACCTGCGCGCGGTGAGCAAGGGCATTCTCACAGTCGAGGCAAAACCTATCTATCCGGGACGCACAATGAGCGTTTGGGGCATCGATATCACAAACGATCGAGGCAAGCTCGTCTGCACATCGCGCATCACGCTTCTGCTTCAAAAACGTGCCGCCTACAAAGAAAATTAGCCACGAATAGCACGAATGACACTAATTTTTCAGAGCCTCTGATTTGTGCAATTCGTGACATTCGTGGCTAAACTTGCCTTGTGCACAAGTTTGTTCGACAACTGATCACCGAATGGCGGCGGCTCAAGCTGCCGGTCGAGAATGCGACGGTTGTCGTGGCCGTGTCGGGCGGTACGGACTCGAACAGTCTTTTGTTAGCCCTGAATGATTTAAAACAAAGAAAAAAAATTGATCTGCGCATCGTCGCGGCGCATTTTAATCACAAACTGCGCGGGTTGGAGAGCGATGGCGATGAAGATTTCATTCGACAACTGACGACAAAGCTCAAAATTGAATTTGCCGTAGGCCATACAAAACCTGACAAAACCGGAAATCTCGAACAAAACGCACGCAACGCAAGGTACAGCTTTCTGACCGATACTGCAGACGGTCTTGACGCATTTGCCGTTCTCACCGCGCACACTATGAACGATCAGGCCGAGACGTTTCTGATGAACCTGATTCGCGGCAGTGGGCCGGACGGTTTGCGTGGAATGACTGTTGTTCGAAAGTTAGAAGAGGAGAAGCGGAAAATGGGCGACGAGGCGAAACGACGACGAGCCGATCTCCCTTCCCCCCGTTCACCTCTTCTTCCTTTTACACCCTCTCCACTTCTTGTTCGTCCGCTGCTAATGTGGGCGAAACGCAGCAGCACAGAAGGTTACTGTCACGAACTCGACGTCGAATGCCGTCATGATTCGATGAATGACGACACTGCGTTTCGCCGCGTACATATTCGCAAAATTCTGCTGCCGCTACTCGAAGACATGAATCCGAACATCATCGAGACGCTCGCAAACACCGCTGCCTTGATGCCGCAACCGACCGTTACGACGGTACCTGAGCCTGCCGATGTAAAAGACGCCAGCCCATTAATTAAAGATCTAAAACAGTTGTCCCAAAGCGAACTTTACGAGTGGATTCGCGCTTGGCTGCGACGAAAACGCGGAAGCACTCGGCAATTGCAACTGAAACATATACAGTCGATAGAGCGTTTGATTTTGAGCAGCAAAAGCGGCCGTGTGGCGGAACTGCCGGGCAACTCGCGCGTTGTGCGTACGGGCGGCATGCTGATTTATAAAGAAAATAAAGTTGAAAAAAGGGCCGCCGACGACTAAAATCAGAGATTGCGGTGGTTGTGTCGGCGGTATTCAGGACACAACGCGGCCGGAGCAAGTTTCATCAAAAAGTGAGCAAAATACTTTCCCGTTAGTGAGAGTTGAGCCGGAGGCTATAAGTTGAATTCGAAGGCAAAACAGGTTTTATTGTGGCTGGTCATCATTTCCGGCGCGCTCGTTTTCGTCTGGTATCTACAGACAAAACAGGCGACGCCGCCAAAAGAATTGTCGTTCGACGCCGCGTTGACGCAGATCAGGAACAAAGACATTAAAGAAGTTACTGTTAAGGACGACACGCTCGACCTTATAAATAAGAGCGATGTGAAATTCACGACCCGCCTCGACAGGAGTGACGCAACCCGCGATCAGATATTCGCCGCAGCCAAAGAAACCGATACGGTCATCAAACTTGAGCCGCCTTCAAGCGGGCTCGGCTGGCAGGTGTTGATAACTATGCTCCCGTTCATTTTGCTGATGGGCTTTTTGGCTTTCACCCTACGGCAGATGCAGGCCGGTGGCAATAAGGCATTGAGCTTTGGTAAATCGAAAGCGAAGCTGCTAAATAACCAGCAAAAACGCGTGACATTTAAGGATGTTGCGGGCGTTGATGAGGCCAAGGAAGAGCTGCAGGAGATCATCGAGTTTCTAAAGGACCCGCAAAAGTTTCAGAAGCTCGGCGGCAAGATTCCAAAAGGCGTATTGATGGTCGGCCCTCCGGGAACTGGTAAAACATTGCTTGCCAAGGCTATTGCCGGCGAAGCGAACGTTCCGTTCTTCTCGATCTCAGGCTCGGATTTTGTCGAGATGTTTGTCGGCGTCGGAGCGAGCCGCGTTCGCGACCTGTTTGAGCAGGGCAAGAAGAACGCGCCGTGCATCATCTTTATCGACGAGATCGACGCCGTCGGTCGTCATCGCGGAGCAGGTCTTGGCGGCGGTCATGACGAACGCGAGCAGACGCTCAACCAGCTTCTGGTCGAAATGGACGGTTTCGAATCGAATGACGGCGTGATCCTCGTCGCCTCGACAAACCGGCCGGACGTTCTCGATCCAGCGTTGCTGAGACCGGGAAGATTTGACCGACGTGTTGTTGTCGGCCGACCCGACGTTCGCGGTCGCGAAGGCATACTAAAAGTTCACACAAAGAAAATTCCGCTCGACGAAGGCGTTGACATTTCGGTGATTGCTCGTGGCACCCCCGGATTTACCGGAGCGGACTTAGCAAACATCGTAAATGAGGCAGCGCTCAACGCAGCTCGCTATAACAAGAAAGTCGTCGGTATGAACGATTTCGAGATCGCCAAAGACAAGGTGATGATGGGCGCCGAGCGAAAATCGATGGTCATCTCTGACGAAGAGAAAAAAATCACGGCTTATCACGAGGCTGGTCACACGATGGTTGGGCTAAAGGTCCCGAACATCGATCCCGTCCATAAAGTTACGATCATTCCGCGCGGAATGGCGCTCGGCGTAACGATGTATCTGCCGGAGAAAGATCGGCTGAGTGCGACAAAGGAATACTTGCTCGGACAGATCGCTATGGCGATGGGCGGCCGCATTGCCGAGGACGTTTTTATCGGCTCGATTACGACGGGTGCGTCAAACGACATCGAAAAAGCGACCGAGGTAGCGCGTTCGATGGTTTGCGAGTACGGAATGTCGGATCTCGGTCCGTTGACGTTTGGTAAGAAAGAAGAGCAGATATTCTTGGGTCGCGAGATCTCGCAGCACCGCGACTATTCAGAGGATACGGCGATCAAGATCGACCTTGAGGTCAGACGCATCATCGATGAACAATACAAGCGGGCCGAAGCGATAATTAATGAGAATAAAGACGCGATGATCAGATTGGCCGAGGCTCTGCTCGAATTTGAGACGCTCGACAGCGTAATGATCCGACGCGTCGTCGCGGGCCTGCCGCTCGAAAAAGACACTTCGCCTAGTGACGATAACAATTCGCCAGCAACCGAAGAATCTCAAGAGAGCGCGTTTAATAAACCGATACTGCCACCGACGCCTGCGACGGCTTAAAAGGTCGAAAGTGAAAATGTTAAAAAGTGAAGAAGGAGGAGAGCTGCTCGCTTTCCTTCTTTTTCACTTTTAAACTTTTCTACATTTTAACTTTATGCATTGGCAAACTTCGCGTCGTCAGATATCTCTCGAGCGTCCGCTCGTGATGGGCATCCTCAACCTTACGCCGGACAGCTTCAGCGACGGCGGTGAATTTACGTCTATCCATATGGCGCTCGCTCATACCGAGAGGATGATCGCCGACGGGGCCGACATTATCGACATCGGCGGCGAATCGACACGGCCCGGCAGCAAGCGCGTATCTGCAAATGATGAGATCGAGCGAGTCGTTCCAATAATCGAAGCTATCGCGAAAAGATTTGATACGCCGATCTCGATCGATACAACAAAATCTGAAGTCGCACGGGCCGCGCTTGACGTTGGTGCGGAGATCATCAATGACATTTCAGGTTTGCGTTGGGACGCGTCGATTGCAGATGTTGCGGTGACGACAGACGCGGGGCTTGTGCTGATGCACTCTCGTGGTGAGTTTGAAACAATGCATTCGCTAGGGGCGGTCGATGACATTTTGGCGGAAGTCACAAACGATCTCCTTCGCGCAATTTCGGCGGCGCATTCACACGGCGTCAAAGACGAGCAGATCGTGCTCGATGTCGGCATCGGCTTTGCCAAGTCGCCTGAGCAGAATTTAGAGTTGATCGCCAAACTTGATAAGATCGTAAGTGAATTTGAAAATTATCCGATATTAGTCGGCGCGTCGCGAAAATCTTTTATCGGCAAAATTCTCGAGGACGCTCCGCCCTCGGAAAGGCTTGGCGGCAGTATTGCGGCGGCCATTGCCGCAGTCGCAAACGGCGCTAAGATTGTTCGTGTTCACGACGTTCGGGAAACCGTTACTGCGCTAAAAGTTTCGACGGAGTTGAGCTCCTTAATGTAAGATGAGATTTTTATTTGTTACATTTTTGTTTGTCGTCACGACGGGTTTTACCGAGTGTTACAAACCGGTTACTCGTTCCGGTTTACCCTCGCACATAAAGACGGTCGCCGTGCCTGCGTTTCAGTTTGAGACGAAAGGCTTGCGATACAAAGTTGAGTCGCGTTTCACCGACGCCGTTACACGCGAGATCATTCGCCGCGGCAACGGTCTAAAAGTGCAAGGCTCACGGACCGGCGCCGACGCCGTGCTCGAAGGCACGATTCGTGATTTTAATTTCACCGGCGTTCTGCTCGACAGCGAAGGCCGCGCCCGCGTTTACGAAGTGACGATCGTTACTGCAGTGACGATCCGCGATCTTAAAGAGAACAAAATTCTCTATGACAATCAGAATTTCATTTTCCGCGACTCGTTTGAATTCACAAGCGACCCGCGTTCGTTCTTTAACGAAGAAGACCCGGCCGTCGAACGCATGGCACGCGCATTTGCCGAAGCCGCCGTGTCTGCGTTTGTCAACGGCATTGGCGTGAAAGAGGAAAAGAAAGATTAGCCGCAAAAAGGCGCAAAAGACGCAAATAGGAAAATGAGTTTTGAAGCAGTACTAAGAGAGCGCCCGCCACAAGAGGAACGTATTTTTAAGCTCTGTGACATTATTCGGGAAACCAGTTTTGAAATACACAAATTTCATAAGCATGGTCATCTGGAGAAGGTTTATGGAAATGCTCTTGCTCATAGACTAAAAAAATTAAACATCACGGTCGAGCAACAAAAATCATTACCGGTTTCGATGAAGACGGAGAATTGTTAGGAGATTATTATGCCGATCTGCTAGTTGAAGATATATTGATTGTCAAGATAAAGGCTTGTAACAGTCTCATCGATGAACATATCGCACAATTGCTCGGCTATCTAAGGTCTTCGAGAATTGAACATGGTTTACTAATCAACTTTGGCTCCTCACGATTACAGATCAAAAAATTCGCCTTGAGCAGAGAGTAGGTTTTTTTGCGATTCTTGCGCCTTTTTGCGGCTATCAATCTTATGGTTTTTTTGAGGGAAGATTTACGGAATCAGTTAAAGCGGCATGAGATAGAGCAGGTGTATTTGCTCTTTGGGCAGGAGACGTTTCTACGCGATCTCGCAGCCAAGACTATTGTTGAACGATCGTTTTCTAAAGAGGATTTTCGCGATTTTAACGAGACGAGCTTTAGCTTGAATAACGCGGACGCCTTACAGCAGGCGATAGCGGCTGCCGAGCAGTTGCCGATGATGTCGTCGCGGCGTGTTGTTCGCATCACCGATCTGCGAATTTCTGCGACAGGTTTTCGTGACACGATCACCGAGTCTCACGAAGCCGCTTTATCTGCATATCTTAAAAATCCATCGGCGAGTACGGTAGTGATCTTTGTGGCGGACGAACTGAACGGCGTTCGCAAAATGTCGAAGCTGCTCAAAGAAAACACGACAGCGGTTGAATTCAAAGCACTTTCTGATGTCGAGCTGACAAATTGGGCGCGTGATAAATTCGCAGACGTCGGTGCCGAGATCGACAAAGTTGTTTTAGACCAACTGATCGCCCGCATCGGCCCCGACGTTCGACGGCTGACAAACGAAGTAAACAAACTCTCGACCGCCGCTCTGCCGAACAAAACGATCACATCAGAGCTCGTTGAGGCGCTCGTGCCGGATTCGCGTGAGATGAACAGCTTTGCGTTTACCGATCATCTGATTGCCGGCCGTACGAGTCAGGCCGTGTCTGCGCTTAAGAAAATTCTCGATGACGGCGCAGAGCCGCTAATGTTGCTTGGCTCACTTTCATACACGTACCGCCGACTGTTGATGGCAAAAGACATGATGGCGCAGGGCAGCGACCGACGCGATGTGGCAAGCGTAGTTAAGCTCAGATACAACGATCAGGAGCCGTTTTTCAGCGCCGCCCGCCGCTCGAAATCAAGCAATCTTACAAAAGCTATTCAACGCCTCGCGCAGACTGACCTCGCCATTAAAACCTCGGTCGGCGGCAGCACTAGCGGCGCCCGAATGCAGATCGAGATGCTCGTCTGCGAACTCGCCGGCATGTAATTCTAAAATTTAGATCGGTTCAAGATCAGCTGAACGATTGTAGTAATTGTAGAGATTATTATAGTCGCCGAGCGCACGGTTTAAGATCAACGGCAGCTGCTCAAGGTCGCTTTTATTAACTATCAGATTTAGGTTTCGAACGAAGGCGTCGTGCGCATTCATCGTCGTTCCTTCATCTTCGAGCGAGATGAGGAACAAGCGGCGACGTTCGGATGAGTACATTGCGTTCGCCTTTTGCTGAATAATTGCGGCTCCGCCCATCTCCGGCGCAAAATCGGGCGAGAACATCATCAGCTCAGTCTTGCCCTCGCGCAGACGCTCGTTCGCCTGAGCAGGCGTTTGAGCGACATAAACTTTGTAACCGTTTTTTGCGAGCAGCTTTGCAGCGTCGTCGGCCTTGTCGCCAAGACAAAGCAAAATGCGGCGCGGTTTTTCGTCACCTTCATCCTCGATTTTTTTGTCCGTGTGAAGTGCGGTCATTAGCGAACGCAATGCTGAGTTTATTTGGACGCCGTGTTCCTTCTCAGCGAAATCAGCAGGCGTTTCCACGACTGCCGCAGGCTTATTCGCAGCGAGATGGTCTACAGTCGAGAGGCCCTTGCCGGACGAGTCCTTTTGCACACGCAGCAAATTTTGACATCGCGGACACCGCACCGAAAAATTACCGCTCGGTATTTTTGATTCGTCGAGTTGCAGGGAAACTGAGCAATTATCGCATCGGATGATCATATGTTTATCTAGTCGTTACTCGATCATGCTGAGAACCGAGTCTGGATTTTCTTTCGGTAGCGGCGGAGCAACCGGCTGGGGTGTGACAAGATTCCCGGCAGCCGGACGATGCGCGTTGACGTAATCTTCGGTCGATGACAAACCCTTAAGTTGCAGCAGCAGGTTGTTTTGATTTGTCGCAAATGAAAGTCCGTCGTCCATCGTGACAAGTTTCTTCTCGATAAAGTCGCGTATCACCGAGTCGAAGTCCTGCATTCCGTCGATCTCGCCGTCGCGAATCGCGTCAAGCAGTGTCTTGCCTTCGGTTTCGCCTTTTTCGATATACTCGCGCGTTCGCGGATTAGATTTGAGAATTTCGACGGCAGCTATACGGCCACGGCCGTCGGCGGTTGGTATCAAACGCTGTGAAACGATAAACCGAAACGTTTGCGCTAGACGCGTGCGAATAATTCGCTCTTCGTTTTTCGGGTAGAGACCGATGATGCGATCGATCGTTTTCGAGGCATCAATGGTGTGAAGCGTCGAGAGGACAAGGTGGCCGGTTTCGGCGGCTTCGAGCGCGATCTCGGCTGTTTCGAGGTCGCGCATCTCGCCGACGAGAATGACTTTCGGCGCCTGTCGCAATGCCGCACGCAACGCGCTGGCAAAATCTTTTGTATCGGCGCCGACCTCGCGCTGGTTGATCGTCGATTTTTTGTGATTGTGCAGGAACTCGATCGGGTCCTCGATAGTGACGATGTGATATGCCTTCGTCTCGTTGATACGATCAATAATGGCGGCGAGCGTCGAGGTTTTACCTGAGCCCGTCGGACCTGTCAGCAGTACAATACCGTTTCGAATATTAGAGATCTCAGCCAGTTGCGGCGGCAGACGCAGACCCTCGAAACTCGGTATATCGTGTGGAATCACGCGCATAACGATCGAGTACGAATTTCGCTGCTGAAAGATATTTACACGAAAACGGCACTTGCCTGGCAAAGCGTAACTGAGGTCGGACGTTCGGTGTTTTACGAGCTGCGCAGCCGCGTCCGGATTATCGCGCATAAGCGACATCGCAATCATCTCGGTCTGATACGCCGAAAGTTTGCCGAGGTTTAGCGGCGAGGTCGGATAAAGAACGCCATTGATCTCGACTTGCGGCTTTTGTCCGCATGAAAAGTTTAAATCGCTGACGTTCTCGGCTGTGAGCAGCATTTGCTCGATGATGGGCGCTATATCCAGCAGGCTCATGATAAGGATCTACTCCAATTTTCAGTAAAAGGGCGGGACGCTTAAGTGAATGTGCACGCGTGAGAAACGCGACAGGTCATTATCGCCTATTGCAAACACGTTTTGCAAGACATTTTTGGCAAATGATAAACAATCTTGTTATTTTTGATCTATTAGCGAAGTCAGGTGGTTCATTTGTGAGGTTATCTGATCGGCAGCTGAGACTATAGCTCCAATCATCGCGGCGGAATCTGCTCCTACATCAAAAACATCGCGAAGATTTGCTTCGTTAATACCGCCGATAGCAACCACAGGCAGATTTCCGGCTGCAGCTTTTAGGTCCCTAAGTCCGTCAAGCCCAACTCTAGGATCGGAATTTTGCTTTGTCGAGGTCGCAAAGATCGGGCCGATGGCAATGTAATCGATTGGCAAACTTGCGGCGAGCTTTACCTGCTCTCCCGAGTGCGTTGAAAAGCCGATAATTGCGGTTGCACCCAATAAAATTCGAGCTTTCTCTGGCGGTATGTCGTCTTGGCCGAGGTGAACACCGTCAGCTTTTGCGGCCAATGCGATGTCGACGCGGTCGTTAATTATTATCTGAACATTTTGATCGTGAGCGGTGCGGACGCATTCGACGGCTTGCTTATAAAACTCTCTCGGGCTTGAGCGTTTGTCGCGCAATTGGACAAACGTAGCACCGCCAGCGATGAGTTTTCGAACTTGTTCAACGTGTGAGAGACCAGAGAGGTGTATGTCGGTTATCGGGTAGATTTTCGGCAGAGATAACATCGCTAAAACCAGCTAAATCAATGCTTTGATCATCAAAAAGCAATCTTCGCCATTATTGTAATATCGAGCGATCCGTTGCACGACCATATAGCCTGTGCGGCGATAGAGCCGCTGTGCATCAATGTTGGCGACGCGAACTTCGAGCATAACGGTACTGACGGCGCGCACCTTTAAAGCTTCTTCGATGTGATCGAGCAACCTTACGGCGAGGCCGCGGCGCCGATGTTCAGGCGCTACGCCAATGGTGGTAAGATGTGCGGCATTGTTTTCGTTGACCATCACAAACGCGAACGCGACCAACTCGCCCGACGGCGTGACGAGACGATAGCTCAGAGTGCGCGGCTCGTTGAGCAGATAATTGAATGTGTGCCTTGTGTAATTGTCACCGTTGCGAAAACAGCGGATGTTAAGTCTGAGGACCTCGGGCAGATGATCGAGCGCCATCGGCTTTATCTCGTACTGCGTAAACGGGGCAGGTACAATAACTTCCGGCTCCGTATAAACGGACGGAATAAAGAAGCTACGTATTGTCTCGAGAACTGCCATTAAACGATCAGCATGCAGTCACCGTAGCTGTAAAGCGATACTTCTCCGCGACGGCATGTCTGTAAGCACTCATTATAAGTTTGTGGCCCGCGAAAGTAGAAACGAGCACGAGCAGCGAACTTTGCGGCAGGTGGAAGTTTGTCAGCAGGGCGTCTATCGCGCGAAATGCAAAGCCCGGTGTGATGGTTAGATCGGCGAAGTTATCAACCGCGGCAAAACTGCCATAACGAGCGAAGTTAGATTCCAAAGCTCGCGTAGTCGTCGTGCCGACTGCAATGATGCGGCGATTCTCGTTCTTTGCTTTGTTCAGCAGCTCGGCGGTCTCGCTCGAAATTTCATAACGCTCCTCACTGACCTTGTGTTGAGAAAGATCATCAACTCTTACCGGTTCGAATGTTCCGTAACCGACATGCAGCGTTACTTCGACGACCGTAACGGCCTTGTTCTTAATGTTTTGCAAGATATTTGGAGTAAAGTGCAGCCCAGCCGTCGGTGCCGCAATCGCCCCCCGATTACTGGCGTAAACCGTCTGATAGCGTCCGCGGTCGTCATCGATCGCGTCAATCTCACGTTTGATGTACGGCGGCAACGGTGTACGGCCGAGTTCGTCTATTAAGTTGTCGATGTCGCCAGTTGACGCAAAAACGACCTCGACCTGGCCGTCGTCGTGTTTCGCTAATACCGTCGCAGAAAGTCGCTCATCAAACTCGATTGTCTTGCCAACCGAAAGACGTTTACCCGGCCGTGCAAGCGCGAGCCATGAACCATCTGCATTTTTGCGAATTAAAAAAGTCTCGACGCGTGCGCCGGTCGAGAGTTTGCCAAATAGCCGTGCGGGAAAAACTTTTGTGTTATTTAAAACGAGCACATCGCCCTTGCGAAGGTATGAAGACAAATCGGCAAACGCGGCATTGCGAAAGTTGTTTGCGGCTCGATCGACGACGAGCATTCGGGACGATTCACGCAGTGCGAGCGGCTCTTGGGCGATCAGCTCGACCGGCAATTCATAATCGAAATCAGATAATCTCATTCAACATCAAAAATGCGGTTACCGCCCTTCCAACTGGCCGTAACCGCGATTCGTGTGGTGCCGGAGGTCGGACTCGAACCGACATGGGCGTTAAGCCCGCTAGATTTTGAGTCTAGTGCGTATACCAATTTCGCCACTCCGGCGGCGAATTTACGATGATACTTTCATAACCGCCGGAGGTCAAACATTCTTGGATGGGTGATATTAATTTGTGTAACCCGGAATCGTCTCGTACTCGACGATCTTATACGGGTCCATCGCATCTCCGTCGGCAAGGCCTCTTTTCACTAACAGAACGAGGTTAACGCCCGGCCGCAGCGGATAAACACCGACGTATTTATAATGCGTCGAATATTTTCTGATGACATCCGCATCCTGATCATCCTTTTTCGCTACGATCATCTCTGCCGTGCTTGCATCGATGAGACGACCGTGAAAATTTGCTTGTTTGTAATCGACGAGATACCACGTCATCGGCCAATAGTCGGGCGACCCGATCTCTATCGTTGCCTCTTTCCCTTTGCCGCTTTTTTCCGCATAGTATTCGATCTGTTTGATGAGGTCGAGCATGCCGCGTTTACTGTGCGCGTAAACGTATGTCATCTCTTCGTCGTCGTAGCGAACAAAATTGATCTGATAAGTTTGGTACGCAAGCACCGACGTCCCTGAAATTGCGAGACTGATAGCCGCGGCTTTCAATGCAACACTCTTCGACTCGATAAGGCGGCCGAGAGCATAACCAGCGACGATGCACATCGGCAGCAAAAAGCTGAGCGCAAGCCACGGCGTCTTGTATGGAATTATTGAATACGCGGCAAACAGGCCGCCGGCCCATAACGCGCTAAACATTGCAAACCGATGTCGTCCCCAGAGCATTGTCATCACGCTGCCCAACACTGAGAGGATCATCAGCGGCGATTCGATCTTCATCATCCATTTTAGATAGCCGAACACGCCGTGCATCGTGTGATCTTTCGTGCCCGTTTTGCTCCAGATGGCGTACGCCTCGAACGCTTTTCCGACGCCGTCCTTGTATGTAAAGAACGATGAAAAGAACAAAACGCCGAGATAGACAAAAATTACGGCGCCAGTGGCTATAAGCGCAAGACGATTACTGCCCGTTCCTAATCGATCGCTAAAATTTTTTGAGTTGAGTTCAACGGGCTCGTCAAAACTTGCATCACCATTTTTGCGAAGATTGATGATAAAAAATATCCATGTCAAGATAGCCGCGAACGCTAAAAAGACAACTGAGTAAAAGACAAAACTTTCTTGCGACTTATCAGAGCCAAGAAAGTTTTCATAGAGCCACTTTACGCCGTCGATCAGATTTTGCCTGTAATAAACTGCCGCTGCGGCTGCGGTCACATGCAGGGCAAGCAATGTGTTGAACCAATACTTTTTGTAAACTTCACCGGCATGAATTCCACGCCAGATCCAAATACAAAAAAACGCGATCAGCATCGTGCCGAGTGTGATGAACGTCGTCTCCTTTGTCGCAAAGAGCAGCGACGCGCTAGCTGACGCGAGCAGCAGATAAATCGGGCGGCCATTGTCCCAATTGATCAACATTCGGACGACGTAATATACGAGCACTGATTCGACAATGAAAAATGCAATACGAAACGCCCAAACCGCGGCCTCGGTTTGACCGCCGAGATAGTTCGCCAGGTTAAGCGATGACGGTAGAAAGCTCGTAAAAAGAACCAACACCATCCACGCAACCGCGCCCGGCCCGGCGGAGCGCTTCTCGATAAAAAACAGTACCGCAACAACAATCGCGAGACTTAAAAAGATAAAAAATATCTCGTGAATAAAATACCGCGAGATAAAGACCATGCCTGGGGAAAGTGCGAGAAACAGTGCGGCGAGCAAGCTGCCCGTACGGCCGATATAACGTTTCAGATAGAAGGCGAGCACAACCGTCAGCACGCCAAAGATCGCGACGCTAACGCGGATCGGCATTGTCTTTAGGCCAAACAATTCAACAAACGGAAGCGCGATGTAATAGAGCGTCGGCCCGTGATAATTTGCCGGATCATATTTATAAACGCCATCGCGTACTAAATTCGTGAGAAAAAATCCGTTGACGCCTTCGTCGTGATGCAGCGGTTTGAGCGCGAGATCATAAAAGCGTAAGAACGCGGCGACGGCGGTGACAACTCCGGTGCAGGCGAGCCACACGCGATCCGTCATTACTTTTTCGTTAACCACTTCTTGCGGCTCGTCCATCATCTTGCTATCTTGTCGATTCTGTTTCAATTCTTTATCTTATACACGCGATACTGACTGGCCTCAGCCACCACCGGATATTTAGCAAAAAAAGCATCGTTTGCACGCATGCTGTCACGCTCTTCGGGCGAGATCAGCACATAATCAATGTCGTACTTTCGCAATAGAATGTCGGCCACACCACCACCTTGGTAAATGCGCCGGACGTCGTTTTCACGCGGACCGTAATCGATGCCATGCGAGGACAAATGCCCGCTGTATCGCATCAGCGATCGGCGTCCTGACAAGACAACTGCCGAGTTGTAGGTTGGCGCATTCAAAATGAGCGCGTTCGGCGCAGTCTTCCGCTTGATCTCATTGGCAACTTTCATCGCGTCCGCATCGAAAACCCTGGTGTTTATCTGCGCCGAAACGGTCCGCCAAACATCTAGTGCACCTGCAAGTATCAAAAAAACAAAACACGTTGCGGCGATAACTTTAAAAAGACCTTTGCGTTCCCACAACCACGCGAGCGCGAATGCGATCAGCGGCAGCGAACCGACAAACCAATAGATCAGTATCTTTATGTTGTCCCATTCCCATGGTGCGAGTTTTGCCGTGTTTGAGACAATGAATAGAAAAATAAATGGTAGATAAAATAGCAAAAGCGGGGAGATCTTTGATCTTTGATCTTTGATCTTTTCTTTCTCTGTGTCTTTGCGTCTGTGCGTCAAAAAAACTATGTAAATTCCAGCGATCAGCATTGGAATTACAAGCCCCGTGTTCTTTATCCAGAACCAAAAGACGTTAGTATCGCCTTTATCCCAGCCAAAGTGCCACTCAAAAAATTTCGTCGTCTCGGTTGCGCTACCCGACAGTGCCCAGACGAGTTGCGGAACCGCGATAACACAGACGCCGATACCAAACATGATCCACTCACGCCATTTTTCCGGCCGCAGCACAAAACAAAACGCAGCGACAACGAACAGAACGACGAGGCTGTGCAGGTGAATCAACGGCAGCGTACCGGCTAGCAACCCAATGAGAAAAGGCGAAAAGTGAAACGGTGAAAGCGTGAAAAACTTTGCGTCGCCATCCGCAGCTATTTTTTCACTTGCAAATATCTTCCATAAAAATCCTAATACTAAAATTGTCAACGGCATTCCGAGCAACAGGCTGCGCTGCGTCATAAACAGAACGACCATCGAGTTGCCCCAGCGGAAATGATCGCCGATCGTGTAGTCGCGTGGCAGGTGAGTTAGAAAGTGCCAAATTCCGAAACCGGATTCCCAAAAATCTCTTGCAAACCACACGAAGCCAAGACCGCCGCTGAAAATAAGCAGCGCCGGTGCGATGCGCCCCGCGAGTTTGCTTTGCGTGAGCCGCGCGACAAAACGCTCTAGTATGACGAGCAGCGAAAACGCCCACGCCACGTTCTGCGTGAAAAGCGCGTCCTTTACACCAGCGCCCAGTTTTACAAAACAGGCAGTTAAAAAGTCCGCGAAAAAGGGATAAGTAAATTTCGCACCGGACCACGACGGGTTCTGGGGCGGGAAGTTGTTGCCATCAGTAAAACTGAAAATTGCTCCGAGATGAAACGGCAGATCGCCCAAGTTTTGCGAACCGCCGGTGTATATGCCGTCCTTCATCTCAAACATCGCTCGCGCAAAGAAGAACCAAAAGAGCAGAAAAAAGAACGCGTAATACGCAAAGTTACCGAGTTTTGCAAAGTTTGCGCCCTCGAGCTTACCGCGTGCTTTGTTGATGTTATTTCGAAAAGAATCGCGCACATCTCGTCTCATCAACAACAAAAGCGGCAGCATCGCTATCGCGAGAGACGCAATGATTGTCACGGTGCCAAATCCGATCAGGCACGCCGCAGCAAAAGCTGCGGAGGCAAACATAACCGACCCGATGATGCTGCCCGCGGCTAGCCGCCACATCAACGGCTTTTCAATGAAAACTAAATACGTCAGTGCTGCCCCGCTCGCAGTAATCGTAATTAGAAGTAGGGTTGAGACAAGCATGTAAGATAGTGCGAACTCTCTATTAAGTTACTTTATCTCGCGTTTTGCTCAAAGCACACTCGTTACGCGCCACGGCTGACAGTTTTTATTAAGTTCGTTTATACTTGTGTCAAAATCCAGTGCCGGTGTGTGCCGATTCAAAGCTATGAAACCAAGTGCGATCAGACTGCTAATGTTGTTTCAATTACTGTCAGTACTAGTGTTGCCATGTCTTGGACAGGCTTGGTCGGAAAAGGACATCGAAAACAACGCGACCATTAAAGGAATCCAAAAGATCTCGGGTCAAATCGGTGTGGCTTATACACGAACGGCTGTCTATTTCACGGCTGATAATGGCGCGGCCTGGACCAGGCTTTCGCTAGTTAGCCACGGCCGCCCGAATATCGCGGCCTTGCATTTTTCGAGCAAATCCCATGGCGTTGTCATCCTGCACGACTCTATGAACGGAAACATAATTGTCGCGGAAACGTTCGATGGGGGAGATTCGTGGGCAATGCGGCAAACACCGTCTGATCTATTTGGCGAAGACACACAATTGGATGATGCTGATGTCCGCTTTTCAAGCAACAGAATTTTGATGACCCTGCCGTTAGCGACAAGCTCAAATTTCATCGGAGCTGCGACCTTTGCTTCAAACGATGGCGGCTCGACCTGGCGGCTCGTATCTCGCTCGGTGCGTAAGCGTTATTCAGATGAAGTAAAACCGGTTGAATCGGGTGATTGGACACTTCGAGCGAGTGGAACCTGTGCCGACACAAAGCGAGGCTGTGTTCAGGAAACAAGGCTGTTGGACGGAAACGACCGCGATATTACGCCACCCGAGATCATTGGTAATGCGGCGATGCACCGCGAAGAGGCGCGTCGTTCCTCTCTCGGCGAATCGATCCTCTTTCCGCCGGGTGGCTCAGTGCGCACGAGCCTTAATCGCGGCTTTGACAAATGCACAGCCGGAACGATCGCCCAGATGCAGACGTGGTGGGATTTTTCGCCGCTTTACGACAGCAACATCTATATTAGCGGGCGAAATCGCGGATGTTCTCAGCCGCAGTTGACTGCGAACTGGGTTAATCAGGTTTCCTCGATGGGCTGGGGATTAATACCTACGATAGTTGGTTACCAGTCGCCCTGTTCGGTTTGTACAACTTGCGCAAAGCACAGCTTCGACTCCGCAACTGCTGAAACACAGGGCCGCGGCGAGGCTGACATCGCCGTAAACGATGCCGCTAATCTAGGGCTAACCGCCGGCTCGATTCTTTACTACGACATGGAGCGATACGATGAGACGGTATCAACGCCCGGTTGTCGTACTGCAACAACGTCATTCTTAAAAGGTTGGACCGAGCGGATCGTGGAACGCGGTTATCGGTCGGGAACATACGGCAGCCCGAGAAATGCAATAGACGATTGGCAGTTTATGCCGCCGCAGAGCCGCATGGAAGCCGTTTGGATGGCCCGCTGGGACAATGTTCCGTCGGTTTGGACATACGTGTCGTTTTCAAATTTCCCAGCAAACGTATGGAATAATCACCAGCGCATCAAACAGTGGCAGGCGCCGCATGACGAAACATGGGGCGGCGTAACATTCAACATCGATGGGAACATCGCCGACGGGCCAGTCGCAGGTGTTAGTATTCTGAAGAACAAGAATGCCGATTTCGACGGCGATCGCAAAGCTGATATCAGCGTATTTCGTCCGTCAAATGGCGTTTGGTATGTGCGTAACAGTTCTAACTCCGGGGTCGGTTTCACGCCATTCGGACTCGGAACCGATGTCATTGCACCCGGCGATTATGACGGCGACGGTCGCACGGATCACACAGTTTTTAGGCCGTCTGACGGCACTTGGCATATGTTAACCAAAGCGGGCGTCTATTCCGTGCGCGCCTTCGGTCAGAATGGAGATATTCCGGCTGCCGGAGATTATAATGGCGATGGAAAGACCGATGTGGCGGTCTTTCGTCCCTCAAACGGAGTTTGGTACATAGCAAACAGCGACAGTCTGGGAACCTTCACGTATATCTCTTGGGGACTCTCGGGCGACAAGCCTGTCACAGGAGATTACGACGGCGACGGAAAATCTGACGCTGCGGTTTATCGCCCGTCAGAAGGGTCGTGGTACGCACTGCGCAGTTCGGACGGAGGGTTCATGGGCACCAGTTTCGGATTGGCAAACGACTTGCCGGCTCAAGGCGACTTTGACGGCGATGGTAAGACCGACATAGTTGTATACAGACCGTCAGCCGGCGTTTGGTACATTCTAAGGAGCTCAGACGGGTCGGTTGATTATGCGTCTTGGGGAATTGCCGAAGATCTGCCTGTCGCTGCGGATTATGAGGGCGACGGTAGAACAGACGTATCGGTATTCCGTCCTTCTACGGGGGTTTGGTATGTGCTGAAGAGTTCGGGCGGCGTTAACATCGACCAGTGGGGCCTTTCTTCGGACGTTCCGGTACCGAAGGGTTATCTGCCGCAATAGAGTCTCGAGGTATGTTGGTCGGAGCATTTCATAACCGCGTGATTTTCAAATTCTCCCCCGTAAGTTAGAATTACATCTTTTGCCGCGACAGGCGGATAGAGATTTATGCTTCAAGCTGGAATTGTTGGCTTGCCCAACGTCGGAAAATCTACGCTCTTTAACGCGCTGACCGCGCAGGAGGCGGCGCTCGCCGCGAACTATCCATTTGCGACGATCGAGCCGAATGTCGGCGTCGTCGCCGTTCCCGACGAGCGGCTCGAACCGCTTGCAAAGATTGTAAAGACAGACGTTATAGTTCCGGCAACGGTTGAGTTTGTCGATATCGCCGGCCTGGTCCGCGGCGCGTCAAAGGGCGAAGGTTTAGGAAATCAATTTCTCGCCAACATCCGCGAGACAGATGCAGTGATTCAGGTCGTGCGTTGTTTTGAGGACGAGAATATCGTCCATGTCGAAGGCTCGGTCGATCCGGTTCGCGACATCGAGACTATACAGATCGAGTTAGCGCTCGCCGATCTGGCCTCATGTGAAAAGCGCCGCGACAAAGCGGGGCGCGCGGCAAAGTCAGGCGACAAAGACGCGATAAACGAGTTGCAGCTACTCGATAAAATTCAACCGATCCTGGAAGAAGGCCGTCCCGCTCGATCCGCCGATCTGACCACGGACGAGCGCGCGATTGTAAAAAGCTGGTTCCTGCTGACGACAAAGCCGACGATCTATGCCGCGAATGTCGATGAAGCAACGCTCGCCGACAGTAACGCAAACGCGCACGTCGCCGCAGTTCAAAACCACGCTGCGAGCGAGAACTCTGAGTCGGTTATCATCTGCGCACAACTCGAGGCCGAGCTTGTGGCACTCGACACAGCCGAGCGAGCAGAATACCTGGTCGATCTCGGTCTTACATCTTCAGGCGTCGATAAAATGATCAAGTCCGCCTACAAGATGCTCGGGCTGTTGTCGTTCTTAACCGCCGGTGAAAAAGAAGTTCGTGCGTGGACGATTCCCGTGGGAACAAAAGCGCCGCAGGCCGCCGGCGAGATTCACACCGACATCGAACGCGGCTTTATCCGCGCCGAGATCATCGGTTACGACGACCTGCTCGCCTGTGGCTCACGCAAAGCCGCCAGCGAAAAGGGCCTCGCCCGCCTCGAAGGCAAAGAATACATAATGCGGGATGGTGATGTCGTCGATTTTCGTTTTAACGTCTAGGGCGGATAAAATAATTGACACAGCCGCCCACGCGAATTATAGTCAGAACGGTGGTTAGACGATTCACATTTTTATTTTTGCTCGTTGCCCTGGCCGGGGGCGTGGTGTCTGGAACACCTCTGCACTCGCCGAACGAGAAGATGATGAGTTGCTGCGACAAGGCAAAGAGCAAAGAGCGTTCACCGGCTGCAGAAGCCACGCGTCTTTGCTGCTCGATGAACTGCTCAGAGTCGGTCCCCACAACATCGGGCTTCGCATCGAATTTTGCACCGTCAAACGTGGCGGTCTCGGCTTCGATTTCTGCACAGATCGCGACTCTGTTTGCAAAGGTAAGGCCTCAGTTAACGGCCCCTGCAAACTATCTGCGTGAGTCTCCGCCACACCCACTCCAACCAACTTACATCCGACATAAAGCTCTGTTGATCTAACTTTTGAGGGAGAAGTGCGCCCTTTTTTAGGGCGGACTTGCGCCTTCGCGGCTATTTCAATGTGTTCCTGCGCACTGAGTTAAGGGCGTCGGGACTGTCAAAGTATATTTAATTAAGGAGACAACAAAATGAGAAAGACTTTTTTATTCGTTAGTTTATTAACACTCGCCAGCTTGAGCGCTTTCGTGGCGGCCTGCGGTTCCGGCACACAGCCGACTGCCGAAAATCCGGTGCAGGGAAAAGTTATCAAAAGCGGTTCGATTAACAATTTGACGGTTACGCTTTCGAGCGAGACGGGCAAAATCAAAAACGGCGAGCAGGAGCTAATGCTTGCTTTTACCGATGCGTCGGGCAAAGCGGTTGACGTGGGCGCAGCTTCGCTCAATTTTTATATGCCCGCGATGGGTTCGATGGGGGCGATGAACAATTCCGCGACTTTGACCACCACCGGTACGCCGGGCGTTTATCGGGGCAAAGTCAAGATCGAGATGACCGGCGGATGGGAGATGCAAATCAGTTACGAAGGTCCAGCCGGAAAAGGAAAAACATCGATTCCCGTAACGGCGCAATAAAAGGGCGCCGGGAAATATGAATATTTTAGATAAACTCGGCTCACTCGGAGCAGTTGTCGCGGCCTTTGGGATGTCTTGCTGTCTTCCATTGTTCGCGACTGTCGGTTCGGTAATCGGCTTGGGTTTTCTGGCTCAATACGAATACCAAATGTTTTATGTGATGCAGGTCGCGGTCGTTTTGGCGGTTGCCGGAACGCTTTGGGCGTATCGAAAACACAAAAAGATTTTGCCTGTGATTTTAGCGGTTGTGAGTGCGGGTTTGATTCTGTATGCGGTCAACACAACGCTAAATTCCTGGCTCATTTACGGCGGAATGACTGGCTTGATTGCGACGGCAATTTTGAACGCGATTTATGCCAAAAGATGTGAAAATTGCAAAATCGGAGGTAAAGCGGAATGCAATTAACGTCTGTTGTTACCTGTCCGGCGTGCGGTTTTCAGAAAGCAGAAGAGATGCCCACGGATTCGTGCATTTTCTTTTACGAATGCGAAAACTGCAAGGCGTTTTTAAAGCCGAAGCCGGGCGACTGTTGCGTTTTTTGTTCTTACGGTTCGGTCAAATGTCCGCCGAAGGTATTAGAACAAGGGTGTCGTTAAAATGATTAATTGGCTTATCGACTGGTCGTTAAAGAACCGCGTCATCGTAATTGCGATCTATATTGCATTGGCGATCGGGGGTTATTATGCGCTTGTAAATACGCCGATCGACGCGATTCCCGACCTCTCCGATAACCAGGTTATAGTTTTTACCGATTGGGCCGGGCGTTCCCCGCGAGAGGTCGAGGACCAGGTTACTTATCCTCTTGTGACAAGCCTTCAGGGGCTGCCGGGAGTTCGAACCGTCAGGGCAAGTTCCGCCTTCAGCTTTTCGATGGTCAATATTATTTTTGAGGATAATGTCGATCTTTATTGGGCCCGGACACGAGTACTGGAGCGCCTAAATCTCGTCACGAAACAATTGCCTCAGGGCGTCGTGCCAACGCTCGGCCCGGATGCGACCGGTCTTGGGCAGGTCTTTTGGTACACGCTCGAATCGGACGAGATGAATCTGCGCGACCTGCGCACGCTGCAGGACTGGTTCGTGCGGTATCAGCTTAATTCAACGCCGGGCATTGCCGAGGTCGCGACGGTCGGCGGCTTTGTCCAGCAGTATCAGGTGGACATAGACCCAAATAAGCTCCGCGCCTACAATTTGCCGCTATCGACCGTGGTCGAGGCGGTTCAAAGGTCGAATAACAACGTCGGTGGCAACGTCGTCGAACAGGGCGGCGAATGGGCCGTTGTCCGAGGCATCGGGTTGGTCGAATCCGTCGCGGATGTCGAGAATATCGTCGTCGGCTCTCAGAACGGGACTCCCATCTATGTCCGAAATCTCGGCGAGGTCAAACTCGGAAACGCCTTCCGCACCGGCTCGCTCGATAAGAACGGCAAGGAGGCGGTCGGGGGCGTCGTCATCATGCGCTACGGCATCAGCGCGCTCGAGGCGATCGAGAACGTCAAGAAAAAGATCGAAGAGATCAAACCTGGACTGCCGCCGGGCGTTCGGCTGGTCCCATTTTATGACCGTACCGATCTGATCAACCGCACGGCCGACACGCTCAAATGGGCGTTGACCGAGGAGTTCATCCTCGTAACACTTGTAAATCTGCTGTTTCTCGCTCATTTTCGTTCGACCCTGATAGTTACGATACCTCTTTTGCTTGCCGCGCTGGCCGCGTTCCTCTTGATGTATTTCTTTGGGATCACGTCAAACATCATGTCGCTTGCCGGTATCGCGATCGCGGTTTCAGACCTCGTGGATGCCGGAATTGTCGTGACTGAAAATGCTTACCGGGCGATCGAGAAAGAGGGCGTGAGCTTTTCCGACAGAAAGCGTGTTTGGGAGATCGTGCTGGACGCGACGAAGATGGTCGGGCGCCCGATCGTCGCGTCGATAGCGATCATTGTTATCGCCTTTGTCCCCGTTTTCGCATTAACGGGACAGGAAGGAAAGCTCTTTCACCCGCTGGCGTTCACAAAAACCTTCGCGATGATCGCGGCGGCGATCATCGCCATCACGCTCATCCCCGTTCTGTGCGGCTATCTGCTCGGCGGGAAACTGCGGCCCGAAGAATGGAATCCGATCATGCGCTTTTTGCGCCGGGTGTACAAGCCTCTTCTGATCATCGCGCTTCGGAATCGGGTCGCTACGGTTTTGCTCGCTCTGGCGTTTTTCTCGGGTGCGATGTTTGTCGCGACTCAGATCGGCAGCGAGTTCATGCCGCCCTTGAACGAAGGCGACCTGATGTACATGCCCGTTACCGACCCGGCAATTTCACTGGACGAGGCGACCAGGATTTTGAGCAAACAAGACGAGATTTTGAAAGCTATTCCCGAAGTTGAATGGGCGGTCGGGAAAGCCGGACGCGCCGAAACCTCGACCGATCCCTCGCCGATAAACATGAACGAAACCATCATTCATTTGAAGCCCGAGGATCAGTGGCGTGATGGGATGACGCGGGAGAAACTGATTGCCGAAATGGACGAAGCGACGCGGATGCCGGGCGTGACAAACATCTGGACGCAGCCGATCATCAATCGCATCGAAATGCTCGCCACCGGAATTCGCTCGCAGGTCGGCATCAAGATTTTTGGCAACGACCTCGATACTCTGGAAGAAACAGCGAGGCAGATTGCGACGGTGGTAAAGGATGTGCCCGGCGCGGCGGACGTTTATCCAGAGCGGATCGGCGGCGCGCCTTACATCGATATCGATATTGACCGCACGGCGGCGGCCCGGTACGGCATCGACGTTTCTACTATTCAGGATGTGATCGAAAAAGGCATCGGGGAAACGAATCTGACCGTGACGATCGAAGGGCGCCGACGGTTTCCCATTCGGGTACGCTACGCACCGGAGTTTCGCTCGACACCGACCGCGATCGGCCAGATTCCGGTAACTTCTCCGGGCGGAGGGTCGATCCCGCTTTCGCAGCTTGCCGAGATCCGAACCGTTGAGGGGCCGTCGATGATCCAAAGCGAAAACGGCCTGCTTCGCGGCACGGTTCTGCTCAACATTCGCGGTCGTGATATCGGAAGTTTCGTCGATGAGACCAAGGAGGCGATTCGCGAAAAGGTGGTAATGCCCGCGGGTTATTACATCACCTGGAGCGGCCAATACGAAAATCAGGAGCGGGCTCGCCAGCGGTTGATGATCGTGGTCCCGATCGTCCTGCTTATCATCTTTGCCACGCTCTATATTACCTATCACTCGTTTCTCGAAGCGGCCCATATTCTGCTTGCCGTGCCGTTCGCCCTGACCGGCGGTTTTTACCTGCTCTGGATGCTGCAGTACAACTTTTCGGTCGCGGTATGGGTTGGCTTTATTGCGCTTTTCGGAGCGGCTGTGCAGACGACCATTGTAATGGTCGTTTATCTCGAAGAGGCGGTAAAACGTAAAACAGAGGAGCTTGGACAGCTTGATCGGGAATCTTTGCTCGAAGCAGTCACCGAAGGAGCGCTTCTTCGTCTTCGTCCGAAAGTTATGACCGTAATGACCATCGTTGTCGGGCTCTTGCCGATCATGTGGAGCACCGGCGCGGGGTCGGAAGTAATGAGGCCGCTGGCGACGCCGGTTTTCGGCGGCATGGTATCGAGCCTGCTGCATGTGCTGATCGTAACGCCGGTGATTTTCTACTGGCTGCGAGAACGCGA
>JANOGL010000269.1:0-10352 GCA_031405985.1 Acidobacteriota bacterium
CGCCTGAGCGTTCGTCGATGAGATACGATGTGCCCTTGAGAAGCCGCTCGGTATTTCCTTCCCAAACAAAGCCTGAGACTGTAAGCGGTGTGCGTGGTTTCTCGTCAAATACGAGAGCGTTCGTGCCTTCTTTCGAATAGCGGAAGAACGAGCCGCCGGTTAGCAGCACGGGAATCTCAGTCTTATCGACTCCATAGTTAATGTAGGTAGTTCGATCTACGGTCGCTCGAAAAATTGCGCCCGGCAGAGCCTCAGGAACTTTGTTCGCGTCCGCCGATGGCGAGGCGATCGCCGGCAGCGGTACGGCAATGCCGTCAGTGCGATCAGTTGGAAGTTCCGGCGGTGTCGCGGTAGCAGCCGCACTTGCAGGCGTTGGCGATGGCGCGGGTTTGTCTTCGGGCACTTTACCTTTTTGTTCGTCGTCATCGCTGCCGACGAGTTTTGTCGAGCTTAAGCCGACGTCTTTGAGAGCCGCAAAGACCGATGCGCCGCTGATGGCAACGATTGTGCCGCCACGACCAGCAAATTCTTTTAACGCGCCGACGCCGCCGGCGCCGAACGAGCTCATATACCTTCCGGCCGAACCGTCGGGCAGGATCAGCACATTGTAATCTCTCAACGATCCGCCACGAATATTCGCAATGGTCATCGGCGTAAACTCGATGCCGTATCGGTCGAACATCCACCAGATCGAGCCGTAAGATTCCTGCACGACGCCTTCGTCAGCCGCGATTGCGATCTTCGGCTCTTGCAGACTGATAACGTATTCGCCGCCGACGCTCGTGTCGCCTTCGTCAGAGTAACCGGAATTTACCGCAGTGACGTTTACGCCCATGTCGCGCGCGTAAGTTGCAATGCGTTCGTGAATCGACTCAGGATTGCGCGAAACGCGAACGACAAACGTGCCGGCTTTCCAATTACGGCCGCCTGCGTTTAGCGGACGGGTAGCAACGGCGACCTTGTAATTATTTTGCAGGAGTTTCATCACTAGTGCGCCGGTCGTGTCGGTTTCGTATGGAATGATGTAAGCGATGGCTGCACGTGCTGAAACGCCGCCGCGTCTTGCGTTTTCGAGATGAGCCGCGTCGACCATCGATCCGGCGACATTCGCATTTTCCTCAGTCCACCAGGCATCGACGCCAAAAGCGAGCGGCAGCGACCAGGCGGTAATGTCGTAGAAGCCATAATCTTCCTTCGGCTGCCCTTTGCCGCGCATCTGATTACGACGAAATCGCGCCATGTTGTCGTCAACAAACGCCTTGTCCTGCGGCGTGTCTTGTTCGAGAATTGCCTTTATAAAAATGCGTTGCGGTTGGTCGAGATCGACAATATAAGATCCGGCAGGGAAAGTTTTTCGCGTCGCGGGAGCATCTTTTTGCAGATAACTGTGGGCTGTTGCAGATGTGAAGGA
The DNA here is from genome assembly GCA_031405985.1 of Acidobacteriota bacterium. Lineage (GTDB taxonomy): Bacteria > Acidobacteriota > Blastocatellia > Pyrinomonadales > Pyrinomonadaceae > OLB17. The sequence goes on from JANOGL010000269.1 coordinate 1,412, forward strand.
CGACGACGCGACTTTTACCTCGATATTTGAGAGTCGCAAGATGTCGACGACCTCGGCAGCTTTCACGCGATCTGACGTGGGATCGATGACGACGCGTTTGAGTTTCGCACGAGCGTGATCGGCCATGCCTTTTGCGCGGAAGTCGTAGAAATCTTTAATTCTCTCGACTTTGTTCTTTGCGGTTGTTTCGAGCGTAGTCATCGACGCTACATAATGTTTTGCGATTGACGAGCGAAACGTCACGATCGTGCCGTCGTCTCGTGTCCAACGCAATCCCTTTGGCCCGCCTCCGTCAGTTTCGTATGTCATTCCAGTCGCACCAAGCAAACTCGGATACATATCCCAGTAGCCCGGATAGAACGCGTCAAAAACATCGCGCACGTAATAGTCCCACTTTTGTTTGTCAAAGGCGGCGGCATTTGCCCGGCCGTAAACGTCGAGCCATTTGTTGTATTGCGGCTGCGGAAGATTTGGATTTATCGGCAGAGCGACGGGCGGGAAAAAGTATTGCGTAGGCTGGCCGTGATGATCGACGGCTACCTGCGCGTTCCAGTCCATATAAGCTCGCTGCATGTTGCGCGATTCTTTCTGAGAAAATGCGAGTGTGTCGCGATTTAAATTAAATCTGAAATGGTTAACTCGGCCCCAGATCGCCCACGGTTCGCGTTTCTCGATTGCCGCACGATCGGGCGAACCGACCGCGACGGAATTGTACCAAGTCGCGAAGCGTTCGTGGCCGTCGGGGTTTTCGCCGGTGAGAACGAGGACTACGGTATTTTTCAGAATATCGAGTGTCGCGGGCTCATTCGAAGCTGCGAGTTGATAGATGACCTGCATAAATGTTTCGAACGATGCAGATTCGTTGCCGTGAATTGTATAAGCCATCCAGGCGATCGCCGGATTACTCAGCGCAATTGCGGCGGCGTCCGAAGCAGAGGTCTTTCGCGGATCGATCAATCTCGCGTTCTGTGCTCGTATCTCGTCGAGTCTAGCGATGTTCTCGGGAGCAGATATCGCGACGAGATACTGCATTCTGTGCTCGTTGGTTGTGCCGATCTCGAAAATCTTTACTCGCTCCGGCGCAGCTTTCGCGATCGACTGTATGACTTGTTCCATTTGTCCGTAGGTCGTGTGATGATCGCCCACATCGAAGCGCAAAATGCTCTGCGGCCGCGGTACATTATCACGATACGGCCCGCGATCATAGAAGTCGAATTTAACCTCCGACTGTCCAAAAAGAAGCGAGCAGTAAGCAGTAAGCAGTAAGCAGGAAACCAAGAAGCGCAAGATCATTTTCATAATAAAGTTCGGGCTTTGTTAAAATGTGGTCAGTTATTGATACGCGAAAATTATAACAAATGATTCAAAAGTGTCAGTAGCCTGCGTGTCCGTAGCCCGACTGTTAAGGAGGGCGCCGACTAACGATAAACTAACTCAGCATGAAACGAGACTACATAGAATTTCAGGAACGCTCACAACCACTCGGTTATCTAATTACGATTCGTTGCTACGGTACATGGCTTCATGGCGATGAAAAAGGTTCGATGGATCGTCGCATCTATAACAAAATTGGTGGCCCCAAACGTCCCGTAAATCATGATCTTGAGAAAAGTGATCGCGGATATCTTAAAAACCCACCAATGCATTTCGATGCGATTAGACGTAATCATGTAGAAGCTGCAATCAGAGAAGTCTGCGCAGTGCGTGGAATCAGGCTAACTGCGATTCATGGCAGAACAAATCATGCTCATCTAGTAGTTGCTACAAACAGACCACCCGAACCAATCATGAACAGCTTCAAATCATATGTAACTCGACGACTCAGACAACTTGGTCTCGTAGGGCCTGAAGAAAAAGTGTGGTCGAGATATGGCAGCACCAGATACCTGTGGACTGAGGAACATATGCGAACTGCCGTTGAATATGTGGTAAGCGGACAGGGTGGCGAGCTACCTAGGTTTGATTGAAGGTCTTAGTAGCTAACGTGCGCCCTTCCTAACGGTCGGGCTACGGACACAATCATAACAATGGACAACCACGAAAAAACCTGCCCAAAATGCGGCTCGCCAAAGATAAAAAGCTGGCCCGAACTCACGGACGAACAAAAGATGCTCATCAAGAGTTTGCCCACATCGGCTGAATATCCTCTTCACGCACGAAAAAAGCACCGCTTTTGTACACGGTGCTGGTTTGAAGATGATAATTTAAGAGATCTCGCCTAGCTGTATTACGGTGTTCGCTGGAGACTGTCAAAATATGGCTTAAAATCCAATGCTAGTCTCTGAATATGTTTTGTCTTTAACTTTTCGATCTCCGGGTTATCTGGGTTTTTTTCAGACGATACCTCAAGACGAACCGCAGTACATCCTGAGTTAATAGCATCTGCTGGATAGGTATAGAATCCTGAATAAGTCGCATCTTTTAGATTGAAAAGATAGTTTGATTCATTGAGCATATGTGCTCTCTTTATTGGTTGAATTGGTTCAACCTCTTTATCATCACAAAAAAGCTTCATCTTATAGAAATCCGCACGAAACTTTACTTTTGCTGGAAGTCGAACTCCCGTCAAACCTCCAACAAGAAGTCGACCAAATAAACTACCGCCGGTCTCGGCAATTTCGGGCATCACTTGAATATGCAGGACAGGTTGGTATTCACCTGCATACTCAGCCCATCCATAAAAATCTTGAAAAGGGTTGAAAGAGCCTTTTATTTCACTATTTTTTTCTCTATCTTTTCTACCCTTTAAAGCTTCCCGTTCCACTTCAGTTGCCATCCGATATTTATATCTCGGAGTGATCAATGTAACAGTGAATTTGCCGACATCAAACAGGTAAGAGTCAGTGTTAAACTTTTTTTCATTCGCAACTTCACGAATTGCATCGAGCGGGAATTCTCCCTTAGGTTCAACGGGGAGCAATCGGGCTGAAGGAGCGGTCAATCCGTTCATTTTTGTTCTCGCATCTGTAATAACCTGTAGAGCCTGTTCTACCCGCACCACTCCTGAAACGCCAGGCCCTCGAGTGCCGACAGTAAAGGTGTTTATTCCAATTACCTCACCTAACGAGTTGAATAAAGGGCCTCCAGAATTTCCAGGATTGATGTTAACATCCGAGATGATCGCTCTGGCCTCAACCTTGCTGACAACTCCGGTTGTCATGATTTTTCTTTGCTTTAGTGGACTGCCAATTGCCATTACTCGTTCGCCTTCCTCGACAACAATCGAGGAATTTGTATCGACAATCTTAGCAGCCTCAGCGCCCGGAAATGCTTCGATGTTTGCCCATAGAACTGCAATATCGCGCTCCTGATTTGTTGCGAGTATGGTTGCCTCGACTTTCCGCAATTCATCAAACTGAACAGAAACGTACCGAGATGGTCCGATGACGTGAAAATTGGTTACGATTAAGCCGTCACCGCTAATGATGAATCCGGAACCTTGACCGAACTCACTCCATACAGTTACAACCGAATTCTTCAATCGCGGAAATAAGTTTCCAAGCTCATCTTTTATTCGTTTTGGTTTTTCAGCTTGTTTATCTTCCGAGCTGGCCTTAAACATTGTAGAAACAACCTCATCCGCAACTCCAGCTTGTTTGAGTTGTATAAGAGCGTCGGTTGATAAATCAAATTTTGTCTTTGAAGAGCTAATCTTCGAGATGATTACCGATTTGTCCAATCCGGCTTTTGTCAGCGAGATCACATCTTGGTTAGTAATCGGTTCATCCTGTGCAATTAAGTTCAGGTTTAGTCCGAAACAAAGCAAAAGTGCACAGGAAATCACGAAAAGATTAAGGTTTGTCATGGGTTATACTCCTTTCAGCGGAAAAATAAATATTGGATTTCGTCAAGCATTCTATACCTTCTTCAGAGAGACTGCAATAGAGAAATAAAAAGCCCGGCGTCACGCGACGCCGGGCACCCAGAGGAGGATCGTGAAGAACATTTAGACACGCACGGGATTTTCTTTAGCAAAGCTATACGCACACCAAGCGGCGATCAGATGGACGAGCCATCCCAACAGTCCCGCCGAGCCTATCCACGAAAATCCGGTCACTATCAACCAAATAATTCCAATTAGAATTCTTCCGTTATAAATCTGACCGAGTCCGGGGATCAGCAAACTCAGTATGCCTGCAAGTAAAGGTTCTCGCATATGTCTTTAATGCCTCCAATGTAAATTTACGACCGGCAGCGAATGATGTTTCAAAATTTTGTGCACAAAAAGGGCGCATCACTCGATGCGCCCTGAATGGGATGGATGTAACTTTTCAGTTAGCGGGCTACAAGCGGAACATCGCCGCTCATGCCGAAGTTGAACACGCTAAAGCCAAGGTCCGAACTTCTAAACACATACCAGTTGCCGTCCGATGGCCGGAACACCGCAATGTCGATCTTTCCGTCCTGATCGTAGTTACCGGGAACAGGAATGTCGGTGCTTTGGCCCCACTGGACGGCCGAATAGCCGAAGTCCGAACTCCTCAACCAATACCACACGCCCGTGTCTGGACGGAACACGGCGAGATCGCCCTTGCCGTCTCCATCGTAGTCGCCGGGGGTAGGAATATCGCCGTTCAGTCCAAACTGTGCTCCACCGATCTGACCATTTGAGCTTCCGATCCAGTACCAAACCCCGCTAGACGGGCGAAACACGACAATATCGTCTTTGCCATCACCGTCAATGTCGGCCGGAGCCGGTTGATCCTCGGCGAGTCCGAATTGAACGATAATATGGCCACTGTTATTGCTCTTCTGAACATACCAGACGCCTTGCGATGGCCGATAAACTGCATAGTCGAGTCTGCCGTCGCCATCGAAGTCGCCGCGAACCGGCTTGTCAGTAGACAAACCCCACGAGACGTTTGTCACGCCGCCGTCTGAGCTGCGTTTTATCGACCACACGCCTTGACCGCCCACGTTTTTGTAAACAGAGATGTCGGTTCTGCCGTCGCCGTCGTAGTCGCCCGAGACGACCTTGTCGGTTGCGGAACCGAAGTTCTGCACTCCGATGCCATCAGAATTCGCCGTCCACCAGTCACCTGTCGACGGTCGGAAGATGGCGAAGTCATTGCTGCCGTCGCCGTTGAGATCGCCTTGACCGCCGCGCTGACGGAAGCCACCGCGGATCTCGCCGCCTGAATTGTTAACGCTCGTGATCACAGCCGACCAGAGACCAGCGCGAAGAGCCTGAACCTGAGCCGCGGTGACATCGAATGTAACCGATGGAAAGTTGCCGTTATTACCACCGACAACGCCAAGATCGCGGATCGTTGTGGTCGTGCCGACGATCGATTCGATGCGAGCGCCTGTTTGATTGCTCGACAGGTTGTGAAACTCGCCGAATACAGTTGCCTGCGTTTCGGCCGCGTTAAGCGTAACCTTGATCTCGCCATTTGCGTTCGTCGTAACCGGAGGCGTCACGCCGCTGCCGAGCAAGTGACTCTCAAATGAGCGTCCCGGTGCCGGTGAAGGCGATGCCGTTGGGCTCGGACTCGGCGTGGGGCCGGTCATCCCGGAGTAAACACCCGACAAGATGGTCGTGGCGCCGTTTCGGATGGCAATTGTCGAACCGACAACAACATTCGGCACGGTTTCGCCGCGATCGGTTCGGAGCCGCTGTTCGCCCTCGCCGTCGGATTCGAGAATGATGTTACCGACTGCGACGTTGTCAACGACAACGCTCAGCGATGTGCCGCCGGGAAGATTTATCTGGCTTATCCGCGTGTCGAGTTCGAGCCGGCTGCTGTGAACCTCGAATTGCGAGAAGCCGCGTGGCACAACGCCGTTGAGCGTCGGGCCGGTCAAGCCTGCGAAACGGTCGCCTGCGTTGGGCGTGCCGCTCGGCGATGGCGACGGGCTCGGTGTTCCCGTCGGCGTGCCTGTGGGCGAAGGGCTTGGCGTGCCGGTTGGCGTGCCAGTCGGTGACGCCGTCGGTGAAACGCTCGGGCTCGCTGATGGCGAAGGCGTCGGGCCACCGCCGCCGAAAATTCCGTTTACCAGAAGAGTGCTGCCGCTGCGCACCTGTACGGTCGAACCGTCATTTACGACCGGCACTTGCTGGCCGTCTTCGGTTCTGAGCTTTAGTCTGCCGCGCTCGTCTATCTGTAAAATGATCTGGCCGATCACGTTGCCGTCAACGACGGCGTCGAGAGCCGTTCCGGCCGGTAAATTGTGGACATCCTCGATCTCGACCTCGATCTCGCGGTGTCCGCCAGCATAAAGCTGCCATTGGGCGGCCCCGTGCGGGTCGATACTGCCCGTAGGCGACGCCAAAACAGCGTTGCGAACAACAATCGGCACTCCGCCGCTCTGTGCGTCGACCGTGCTCGTCAGATAGGGAATCGAGACCCAACCCGCAATTAGAGCAACTATCGCCGCAACTTTAATTATTTGAATTCTATTTTTCATTCCTTTCCTCTTTTAATATAAAAACCCTAAAATTGGGTGTCGTCTGAAGAGACAGTGCTCTCGGAGAGGACAAAAAGACAGTTAAACAATAAAAAGTAGCTCGCAGACTGAGCTTTAAGACGTGCCGGCTGAGTATTCCGGTTCGCGGACTGAGCTTTAGGACGTGCGGGCTAAGTATTCCGGCTCGCGGACTGAGCTTTAAGGCGTGCGGGCTGAGTATTCCGGTTCGCGGATTGAGTATTATGCTTCACGGACTGAGTACTATGGTTCACGGACTGTGTATTATGCTTCACGGACTGTGTATCACAGCTCGCGGAAGCCATTTAATCCAATAAAAGAGGCCGTTTCGTAAAAAACGGCCTCGATCCGGCTTCAAACAGCTCGCAAAATGACGACTATTTCACGAGAAATTGCTCAAAGCCTGACGTTGAAGATATGTTTGTCGGAATCGGACAAGGCTGGGTATTGTTGATCGCGCAAAGAGCATCGACGCGTTTGAGTCGAACTTCGCCCCACGGCGGCAAATTGTCCCAACGCTTATCGACCGAGGTCTCTTTCACACGGCCAAGCAGATCGTGCGGCGTGGCGAATGTCGTCGGGAATCTTGCTTTCACAAGAGCAGTTACGCCGGCGACTATCGGCGCGGCCATCGATGTTCCCGACCATAATCCGTAACGCCCGCCCGGCAATGCGCTGACTATTTCTTCACCAGGTGCCGAAACATCGACCCACGAGCGCTCATACGACGAAAACACAGCTAAATTGTCATAACGTGTACTCGCCGCGACTGAAAGCATACCGCCGCGCGTCTCCGCAGCCGGAAATATCTGAGTAGTGTTACCGCCGTTCCCGGCAGCAACCGAAACCGCCAGCCGTCCCGTTCCAATTTCAGGGAAGGTCGTGCCGGTCGGAGTTGTTCCGACATCCACACAGTCGAGCAGATCGTGGAGAACTCGAACATCGTCGGGATAACCAATGCTTAAATTGGCAACGTCCGCTCCGTGGGCAGCGGCCCAGATCAAGCCGGCAGTGATTCGCCATAACTCGCCCTCGCCGTTTTGATCAAGTATGCGGAGCGGCATGATCTTAGCGTCGGGAACGGTCAGCGCGACAATGCCGGCGACGTGTGTTCCGTGGCCGTAGGACGGGTCGATGCGCAAAACGCCAACTTCGCTCGGGTCATTGTCGCCTTCGACAAAGTCCCAACGATCCGCAACCGGCACGAGCCTTCCCGCAAACGCTGGGTGATTCAAATCGATTCCGGTGTCGAGCACGGCAACAACAACCGGAAGATTGTTATCGACGCGCAGACCGCGTGTGCCCGCTGCGGCGAACGCCTCGTTCAGCCTGATCCTGTGCGGAAACCATTGTCGTCCGTAACCTTTTGCGTTGCTGCCGATCGCCCACGAGCGGCCTATCGCCCATGAGCGCCCGAGCGTCCAGGGCAAGCCGGTGCGTTCCACCTGCGAAAGTTTGCGGTTTACCTCGCGAAAGATGATACGCGTGTCGCCGGCCATCGCGCTTACGACCTGCGGTGGAGTCTGTCCATTTGTGATCTGCAGAAGATAAATTGGCGGCGCGGCAACCTGCGATATTGGTGTTGAATTCAGACTGTATTGAGCTGCAACGGCGGGGAGATCTGCGGCGTTTGTGAGTTGAACAATAACCTGATTGGGAACATAGTCGGTGTTCTGGGCAAACAAACTGCTGTTGGTGGCAACAGCGAAAAACGTCGCGAATACGAGTCGAAAAGCGATTCTACTGAGATTACTGCGCATTATGTTCGAGCCGATAAAGCTTCTCCTCTGCTCTAACAGTTACCTCAATCTTATCAAAAAGACACCTGGGACCAAATTATTACGGCCCGATGAAAAAAAACGGCGCCCACAGCGAAGGATGAGTTTCGCGCGCGATCATTTCCAGCTGGATATTTCTGAGAGCGGCTGCCGGTGTATCTCCGTCACCTATTTGCTTGTAAAATTGCGGCATCATCTGAGTCGCAGCCGTGTCGTTCACGGCCCAAAGGCTGACGATCAAAGAGCGGGCTCCTGCCGAAAGAAAGCCGCGTGCAAGCCCGAGTATCTCTTCGCCGGCAAAAATTTTGCTGATGCCGGTCTCGCAGGCGCTGAGTGTGACGAGCTCGGCTCCGATCTTATTCGCGACCAGATCCCGTACCGTTACCCAACCGTCTGCCAGATGCAAACTCGAAAACATCGGGTTGTCAGGACGAAATTGGCCGTGACAAGCGATGTGCAGCAGATCATAGTTGCCTGCGTTCGCTGAAAACGCGGCGAACGTTGCGGCCTTGCCGTTTAGTCGCTTGGCATCGGGCAAAACCTTGCTTATCAACTTAATTTCGTTTTCAACCAACGGTATCCGCTCATCGGCAAAGCCGACAAGCAGGGAAGTTTGTATTTTACGCCGCCGTTGTTTTGCAAGCTGCTGCCAGATCGCTGCGCTCGGCGCGTGGCGGATCTCGAATCTCTCGACAAGGTATTTTTCGCCATTAAAAAGCGCGCTAAAGGGAACATAG
>JANOGL010000322.1:0-12597 GCA_031405985.1 Acidobacteriota bacterium
CCGAACGAAAAAATAACATGGGGCAAACTCGCGAGCGACACGCCAAAATTTATCGTCGAATCCGACGCCTCGATCGTCGCACCGCTGATGTTTGCTTATATTTTGGGGTGGTGATGGTAGAGTTTTCATCTCGGAACTAGACTTTTGTTTCGCGTATACTCTTATTCAATAGCGAGCATCCTAACAAACTGTGCAAGTTTCTCGGCTTCTGAAGACGTCAGGTCTTTAGGAATGTTAGATACGGTTATTACACGTCCTGCGCCGACCGGGAATGACGACTCATAAGTTCCGTGGTGACTTGACGACACTTGAGCCGCTGTAGTCGCGACGATATTAGTTGGTGAGGCGTCGTTGTTGACGTTATTCTGAGTTGCTTTGCCCGATTTTGGACGCGTTCCTGTGGTTCGGGTTTTGACTGAAAATTCGGCGGGATTCTCGTTCCACTGTTCGTAAAGCTCAACTGCGCGTTGAACGCGACGCCCATATTCCTTCAATGAAGCCGAATTAAAGTCTTTTGCCCGTTTGATGTTGAACCGTTTGATTACTGCGTTTAGATCAAGCGCGCCGATGTTACTCTGCTCTTCCCCATCTAGAATGCCAAAGACATTGCGGGTAGCAACGGCTAGAGCCCGGGATGTTGCGGCAGGCATCATTCCTTTATTGGCGGTATGAGATAGAAAATCGAGTAAATCTTCTAGCGAGTATTTGTTTGTCATATTCATATCGATACGTTATATTCTCTACTGATGGCAAATATAACGTATTTTGTGTTTTATGGCAACAACTAAATATCCACGAGTTTCAGAGGGAAGCATCCGCCGCGATCTAGAGATTTATCCGGTTGTGGCTGTAATGGGAGCCCGTCAGATTGGAAAAAGCACGCTTTGTCAAACGATAGCTGAGGATCAAGGATTCACAATATGCACACTAGACGATTCCGATTACCTTCGCAAGGCTGTAGAGGTTCCTGAAGTACTTCTAGATGAGCTCGGCCCTAAGTCCTTTATTGATGAGGCTCAAAGAGCCCCAGGTCTTTTCCTTGCAATTAAGGCGATAGTGGATCAGGAGCAACAGTCTGGCTCATATCTACTTAGCGGATCGAACCAACCAGAGATGTTCGGGAACATAGGTGATTCCTTGCAGGGTCGCGCGGCTTATCGAACGCTTAGACCCCTGCTCTTGAGTGAATTGCGTTTGAGCCGAACACACCCCGGATGGAGTTTTCTTTTCGGAAATGACAAGACTAAGATACTTGCCGAACTAGAGGCCCGAGCAGCGAGTAGCGGTGGACTGGATTGGCGAGAGATCGTGAGAGCCGGCGGGTTTCCCAGGGCCCTAGCAGTACCCCATGAGTATCGCTTGCAGATTCTTAACGATTACATTGTAACCTTTGCAAATAAGGATGTTCGCGAAATATTGGGTATCGAGTCGCCCGAGCGTTTTGAAAACTTTTTGCGCCTTGTGTGCTCATGGACGGGTCAGATATTCAACGCATCGGCTTATGCACACGATTTGGGAATATCAGTCAACACTGTTCGCAGGTGGATCGACGCGGTCAAGAGAAGTTTCTTGGTTGAGTTCATCCAGCCGTATTCGCGTAATGCAAGCCAACGAGTGATCAAAGCACCTAAGATCTATGTCGTCGATCCGGCACTTGCTCTCGCTGGCGCTCGCGAGATCGAACCAAGCGGATTTCATCTCGAAACGATGGTATGCAACGACATACTTCAGTGGCGTGACGAGCGCCCGGGCCGTGCTGTTTATCATTGGCGCCTGACAAGTGGTCAAGAAGTGGATTTCGTAATTCAAGAGAATCAGGAAATAATGCCAGTTGAAGTCAAAGCTAAAGATGACAGTGGCAATCGAGACGCGAGACATCTACTTGCTTTCCGCGACAAATACAGAAACTCACGAGATGGGATGCTCTTAAGCTCCGACCCCGATATCAGAATACTGAATGATGGTGTTATTACCGCACCATGGTGGGCCGTTTTGTGACCACGAATTTTGTATGGAACATTTTGACATCCTAATAATCGGTGCTGGCTTGTCAGGAATCGGTGCGGGGGCGCGCCTTCGGATGGCTTGCCCTGATAAGACGTTTGCGATCCTCGAGGGTCGTGGCGCGAGCGGCGGGACGTGGGATTTGTTTCGTTATCCTGGCGTCCGGTCCGACTCGGACATGTACACGCTCGGGTATCGGTTTCGGCCGTGGCGTGACGCAAAGGCGATAGCTGACGGGCCGGCGATACTGAATTATATTCGCGAGACGGCGGACGAATATGAGCTTAACGACAAGATCAGATACGGCCATCGCGTTCGCCGCGCTGAGTGGTCGTCGGAAAATTCACGATGGACGGTCGGGGTGGAGGCCGCGGGTTCGGAGTCCCCGCTTAAGCGGGCCTCGGCGGGACAGCAGTTTGATTCAGAAGGCCAAACTGACCGCCTAAAGGCGGGACTCAAAACGGTCACCTTCACCTGCAGCTTCCTCTATTTATGCACCGGATATTACACCTACGAGAGCGGCTACACACCCGAGTGGCCGGGCTTTGACAGCTACAAGGGAATGATCGTTCATCCGCAGAAATGGCCCGAGACCCTCGATTATGCCGACAAGAAGGTTCTTGTTATCGGCAGCGGCGCGACGGCCGTCACCCTCGTGCCCGCGATGGCTGATCGGGCCGCTCACGTGACGATGCTCCAGCGTTCGCCGACATACATCGTTTCGATGCCTTCGACAGACAAGATCGCAAACGCCTTGCGTGCCGTGCTTCCCGAAAAAGCCGCGTATGCAATTACGCGTTGGAAAAATGTAGTCAGGCAGATGTTCTTCTACCTGCTTTCGCGCAAGTGGCCGTCCGCGATGAAAAAGATCATTGCCAAAGGCGTCAGGACTGAGCTTGGCGAAGAGCTTGCGAACGCGCACTTTATTCCAAAATACAACCCTTGGGACCAGCGTCTGTGCATCGTGCCGGATTCGGACCTTTTCAACGCCATTCGCCAGGGCCGCGCGTCGGTTGTTACAGCCGAGATTGAGACGTTTACGGCAACGGGCGTGAGGCTGACTTCGGGCGACGAGCTCGAGGCAGACATAATCGTCACGGCAACAGGATTGGTGCTCAAGATCATGGCCGGGCTAACGCTCGTGGTCGACGGCGAGACGGTCGACCTGTCGAAGAAGATTGCATATAAGGGCATGATGTATAACGACGTGCCGAACTTAGCGCAAGCGTTCGGCTACACGAATGCCTCGTGGACGCTGAAGTGCGATCTGACGTCGGAATATGTCTGTAGGCTGATCAAGTATATGGACAAACACGGCTACGCGAGCTGCACGCCGCGGCTAAACGACCCGAGCGTAGCGCGCGAACCGGCTATCGATTTCAATTCGGGGTATGTGCTGCGGGCTCTTGACCAAGTTCCGGGTCAGGGCTCGAAAATGCCGTGGCGGCTGCATCAAAATTACTTTAAGGACCTGCGGATGCTCAGAATGGGTCGTCTCGAGGACGACGCGATGGAGTTTCGTGCCCGCTCGTCAAACAAATAACTCATGACACTTACAAAACAAAGCGTTGCGGTTGTTACAGGCGCGGGTTCAGGCATCGGACGGGCGCTGGCAAAACGGCTTGCGGCCAAAGGCATAGCGGGCCTCGCGATCGCAGACGTTGATCGCAACGGCATCGAGGAAACGGCGGGCGAGATTACCGGCGGCGTCAAGGTGACTTCGCACATCGTCGATGTAGCAAAGCGTGAGGCTATGCGTGAATTTGCCGACGACGTTGTTCGACTTCACGGCCGCGTGACACACGTCGTCAACAACGCGGGCGTTGCGCTCGGCGGCACGCTCAGTGAAGTGTCGCTCGACGAGATCGAGTGGCTAATGGGCGTGAATTTCTGGGGCGTTGTTCACGGCACAATGTTCTTCATGCCGCATCTTGAAAGAGAGCCGCTCGCGCATATCGTAAATATCTCGAGCATCTTCGGCATGGTTGCACCGCCCGGCCAGGCCGCATATTGCGCGAGCAAGTTTGCGGTGCGCGGCTTTACCGAGGCGCTGCGGCACGAGCTCGAGGGCACTAACATCGCCGTTTCGGTCGTTCATCCGGGTGGTGTAAAAACGAATATCGCGAACAACGCGCGCATCGCCGAGAATACCGCACACTCGCCTGACGAGATCGAGCGCCGGCTCAGGCGGATCAATCGCAATCTCTCGACCACATCGCCTGACCGAGCTGCCGAGATCATCATTAACGGGATAAAGCGGCGAAGAGAGCGTATCATCGTCGGGCCGGACGCGAGGATGCTTAGCTGGATACAGCGGATTTTTCCGAAAAGATACTTTGCAATCGCCAACGCGATCAGCCGCGGAAAGCTGAAAGAGACCTAATTTCTCGACTGGCTTGCTATGTTATACTTTGCCCATGACCGTGCAGACGATACCGGAAATTGACGAGATGACCGCGGCACAGCAGATCGAGTTGATGGAAGCGCTCTGGAAAAACATGAGTGAAAGAAATCTCAATAACCAACCGCCAGATTGGCATGGCGAATATCTATCGGATCGTGAGAAAGCTATTGCGAATGGAGAAGATTCATTCATCAGCCTCGACGAATTAGAGGCCGATCTCCGCACGGAATTGAAATGAATATTCGCGTACTCCGCACCGCGAGACGGACAGTCGCAGACGGAATCAGGTTTTACGAACGTCAACAAACCGGCTTAGGTGCATACTTTCTCAACTCGATCATGTCCGATCTGCGATCACTAAACATCTACGCCGGAGTCCATCAAAAATACAACGATTCATATTACAGAATGGTCTGTTCGAAGTTTCCCTATTCGATCTACTATCGAAAAGAAGGTTCGAACGTGGATATTTACGCCGTCCTCGATGACCGCCGCGATCCGAAGCGGACGGAAGAGACGCTTGGTAAGCTCAAGTAACGATTTTTATGCATAAGTTTCGACGCCAAAATACATCGTCGAAGCCGACGCCTCAATCGTCGCCCCGTTGATGTTTGCTTACATACTTGGTTGGTAGATCACCAGCTTAGCTGATTTTTGATGTTTGCTTTACAAAAAATGATAGACGAGTTTATTGGAAGACGGATCTTAGGGCCAGATAACGAATTCTATGAAATTAAAGAATTTGTTGGAAAAGGAGCCATGGGTCGTGTCTACCGGGCTGTTGGGGAGAACTCGCGGAATATCGTGGCGATAAAGATCTCATTGGACCAAAATGAATTTGATTCCCCCTCCTTTGCACTACGATCATTAAGCAACGAGCAGAAAATGGCATTGCTCGGCATAAATCACCCAAACGTTCTTACCTATTTGTACGTGAATAATGAAGGTGACGATGAGACAAGTCCCTATGTTGTAACCGAATTTATAGAGGGCGGAACTCTCGAGGAATTCATTAAAAGACTTCGAGCCGAAAATCAGGAGCTTACGTTAGGCGACGCTCTTGACTTGATGCGTCAGATTGCCGCAGGAATGCAAGCCATAAACGGCCAAGTGATTCATCGGGATATGAAGCCAGGAAATATTCTTCTGGCTCGAAAAAATGACAAATTTGTTCCTAAGATTGCGGACTTTGGCGTGGCAAAGATTGCCGTTGATCCAACTCGCGACGAGACATTCAAAGGCGTTCAGACAATTCTATATATGGCCCCTGAAGTCTGGAATCAAGAAAGGCAAACGATAAAGGTAGACGTCTATTCTGTCGGGTTACTATTTTATGAGCTTTTACTCCTCAAACACCCCCTTATTGACCAGATGAACGATCCATTCGATTTGCACGAATGGCGTACGACACATCTAAATCGGGTTTGTCCGAATATACGAGAAATACGTGCAGATATTGACCAATCAGTTGCCGAGATTCTATTTCGAATGACTGCCAAGAGGCCTGCCAATAGGCCGGAATGGGAAGAAATAGTGAGAGTCTTAAATTTTGAACAACCTCAAATTGTTAGCCCCGAAGTAGATCCTGAGATTTTGCAAGCTATACGAAACCAAGCCGAAGAACGCGTTAGGAAAACTCAGGCCGAGGAAACGTCCCGGCTTATAGAAGAAGAGACCGCTGAGCGTCGCAGACTTGAACGGGAAGACTACAGCATTGCGTTTCAACGATTGATTTCCCAGTTTGATGCCATTATTGAGGCGATCAACGAACACACACCTATTGACAAGATTATTATTTCTACAGATTCCTCAAATCAGAAATACAAAATGCCCAATGGTCGAATATTAAGCGTTTCTAACTTTGGCATGGCGTCATCAGGTGCCAGAGTTCTCGGGGGTGGCTTGATGTCAGTTGAAGGTGGACTAAGTGCAAATCTTATGTTGAATGGTTCACGTGAAAATATTGCTGAGGGCACGTGGAATGCGGTCGAGGTTATCATTATGCCTCTTTTTGGTGGGGATCGGCTCGATTTGTACAGACGCGCAGGAATCGACGACGCGACAATACGGTACGTGGAATTTTTAGATCACGGTGAAACTTGGCGCCGCGACCTTCCAGGTTTTTTCGGAATTAGGAACCGAGACTTATTCTTCTCTAAAGTCGGTTCTGGTGCAGTGGACGTTTATCAATTATCAACACGTGATCTCATTAATACTTTCAATCAGATAGTCAAAGTAGCCCTTAGAATGCCAGCGACAAGGTAGTCTCAAATTATGAAGATAATCGTCACCGGCGGATCAGGTTTTATCGGCAGTGCGATTGTGTGGCGGCTGAATGAGCTTGGGCGTGAGGATATTGTTGTCGTCGATCGCAAGGACGATGTGGCTAAAGAGAAGAACTTAGCGCCGCTGAGGTTTGCGGACTTTGTTGACGCGGATGATTTCTTAGCGCGGCTGGATGATTTTAAGGAGACGGACGCGATCATTCATATGGGTGCGTGTTCCTCGACGACCGAGACGAACCGTCAATACATGATGCGCAACAATTATCAGTACACGCGGGATCTCGCCGAGTTTGTGATTGCGAATAATATTCGATTTATTTACGCATCGTCGGCGGCGACGTATGGCGACGGTTCGGCCGGCATGAATGACGGCATCGACGACCTCGACAAACTTCGTCCGCTGAATCTTTACGGCGAGTCGAAGCATCTTTTTGACAAAGACGCTGCGGCGAGCGGCATGTTTGAAAAAATCGTCGGGCTGAAGTATTTCAATGTCTTCGGCCCGAACGAAAATCACAAGGGCGATATGCGCTCACTCGTGAACAAAGCGTTCGGACAGATTAACGAGACTGGTAAGCTGCAACTTTTTAAGAGCGCCCATCCGGACTACGCCGATGGTGAATTCGGCCGCGATTTTGTTTACGTAAAGGACGCCGTCGATATGACGCTGCATTTTTTGGGAAGTGAAATGTTGACTAGTGCGTCGGGAGCCCTTACTGACGTGCGGGCTACGGACACGCGTGGCGGTTTGTTCAACGTCGGCTCCGGCGAAATGCATACCTGGAACGCGCTCGCCGTTGCGATCTTTGCGGCTCTGGAGCGCGAACCAAACATCGAATACATCGATATGCCCGAAATACTTAGTGACAAATATCAATATCACACGCAGGCCGACATTACTCGCATCAGACAAGTCGGTTACGGAGGTGAAATCACTTTTCTTGGAGCGGCGGTAACGGATTATGTTCGAAACTATCTAATGTTGGACAAGCAACTCGGCGAAGTTTGACCCACGTTCGAAAAATTGCAGCGTACATCAACCGCAGATGACACAGATAACGCAGATAAACAATGATTTAAAGTTTCTTTGATCTGTGTTATCTGCTTTATATGCGGTTAAATATTCTATGAACCTATTCGGCATAATTTTACTTCTCGCTTGCACTCCGACGGCGTTGATTGATTTTGCGATTCCAAAATGGAAAACAGATACGAACACGCAGATCGAGGACGCTTACAAATATCTCTACCAGGCGACACGCGGCGGCGAGCACGCGGTGCCGAGTAAGGACGCTGCGAAAGAGTGGCTCGATAACGAATGGCAGAATCTTGGGCTTGCAATCAAGAACGAACCGACTTGGGAACAGCTCTGTCCGGACGGTTCGATCGGGCGGTTGAATTTGCGCCCTTTCAAGGATGAAGGCGGAAAGGCGGACGATCTTTTAAAGGCGTTTCTTGCGAGCTCGAGTGAATACAAAACCGAGCCATCAACTTTTACCGACGCGTGGACCGAACTCGGTAAGCGCCTGAAAAAGCAAGGTTTCGACCGGCTAACACAAAAGACGTGGAAGCGGCTCGATGACGAGATGAAAAAGAAAAAGTATCCCGCGATTCACCACAGCGACGCTTACAAACGAGCCAATCGCCCTGCTTATCGAATTCTCACACTCGATGCTGCTCAATGGCTGATTTCGTCATAAAATCCGTTTCACGCAAAGCCGCAAAGGACGCAAAGAATGCAAAGAAGAACTAAGGTTGCCGATCTCGTGCGGCTGAAATACCATTTCAAGTGGCGATGAGGATTTTTCACGGCACAGAAAACGCAAATATTGCGCGACCGACGGTGTTGACGCTCGGCGTTTTCGATGGGCTGCATATCGGTCATCAGCGGATAATGCAGCGTGTTGTTGAGCGTGCAAAGGCCGTCCATGCGGTGCCGACAGCGATCACCTTTGACCCGCATCCGCGCGCCGTGCTGCACCCCGAATCGGCGCCGCCGCTGTTGCAGACACTAGATCAGAGATTGGCAAATCTCGACGTGCTTGGCATCGAGCAAACGATAGTAATCAAATTCGACAATGAGTTTGCGTCGAGTGCTGCCGAGGAGTTTTTGAGCGATATCATTCGCGACCGCCTGCACGCAAAAGAAGTTTATCTCGGCAAAGGTTTTGCTTTTGGAAAGAATCGCGGCGGTAACATCGAGCTGCTTCGACGGATGAGTGCGGAGTTTGATTTTGTCGCACATGAGGTCGAGGAAGTGCAGCATAACGGGCGACGTGCAAGCTCAAGCGTAATTCGCGAGCTGCTCGCCGCTGGGCGCGTGAACCTAGCTCGCCGGATGCTCGGTCGCCCCTACGGCGTCGAGGGCGTGATCATTCGCGGGCAACGGCGCGGCCATACGATCGGTTTTCCGACGGCGAATCTCAAACCTCACAACCGCGTGATTCCTCGGTATGGCGTTTATGCGACCGCGACGCTGATCGACGGCACATGGCGAAAGAGCATCACCAATATTGGCGTGCGGCCGACATTCGAAACCGAAGCCGAGCCCTCGATCGAGAGTTATATCTTCGATTTTGACGGCGATCTATACGGCGACGTTTTGCGTGTGCGTTTCCTGCACCGGATCCGCGATGAGCGTAAGTTCAACGGAATAGAAGAGTTAAAGGCACAGATCGAACGCGACACGCGGCGTGCGAGGAACTATTTTCACCATCAGGGCGTAAGGAACATGCTTGCGTTGCTGTGACAAACGAGTATTAAATGATGAACGAAATTGCAGTAAAAGATCGTGTTGAAACTCCCGCGACCAACGGCTCACTTGTGCCGACGGGCGAGTTGGCGATTGCAAAGCGCACGTCAAATGACGAGTTGATTGCCGAAGAGCGTGAGCTGCAGCAGGTCGAAGCACGTGTCGAAGGGCGCTATCACGGCATTCGCGGATACTGGCGGCTTTTTCAGATAAGTCGTGTCATTACGATGCTCTCGCTTTACCTATATCTCGATCAGTACGATCTACATCACAAACATCATCTTCGCCGCGCGGCCGAGCGAATGAAACGAGCTCGTGAACTGACGCGAGCAGCAGTTTACGGCGAAAAGATAAACAGTGTGAAGCTTTGGTTTTTCGACGGTTTTTTACGTTGGTTGCGGTGGATACTTGTCGGTAAGGCAGCTACAAAGGACGCAAATCAGGAGAAACAGGCTGTCTGGCTCAAGGAAAAACTCATTGAGCTCGGACCGACCTTTATCAAGATCGGGCAATCGATGGGAACGCGCGCCGACCTGTTGCCGCTGCCGTTTGTAAAAGAGTTGGGAACGCTTGTCGATCAGGTGCCGCCATTTGAAAATGACGTAGCGTTCTCGATCATCGAGCACGAGCTTGGGAAAAAGATCACCCAAGTTTATGCCGAGTTTGACCTCGAACCGGTTGCCGCGGCCAGCCTGGGTCAGGTCTATCGCGCGCGATTACATTCGGGCGAAGAGGTCGCCGTAAAAGTGCAGCGGCCAAATCTCGAGGCGACGATTCGCGGCGACATCGTGATTTTAAAACGCGTCGCAAAATTTGCCGAGCGGTTTCCGCAGCTTAATGAAAACGCTGATTGGGCCGGCATGCTGCGTGAGTTTGACGTGACGATCCATGAGGAGATGGATTACGCAGCCGAAGGGCGTCATGCGGAACGCTTTCGCGAAAATTTTCAGAACTGGTCGAACATTCATGTGCCGCAAATTCACTGGCACGCAACGACAAAAAAAGTGCTAACGATGGAGTTTATCCACGGCACGAAGGTAACGGATCTCGAGGAACAGGCTCGCCGCAACATTTCGCCTGCCAAGGTAAATCGCTTGTTAATAAAGACTTACCTCAAGCAGCTTCTCGAGGACGGGTTCTTTCACGCCGACCCGCATCCGGGCAATCTGCTCGTGATGCCCGACGGCCGGCTCGCGTTTTTTGACTTCGGAATGGTCGGCCGCATCACGCCGCAGCTTCAGGCAAAGATGATCGACGCGTTTTTTCATGTTGTCGACAAAGACCCCGCGGGCATCGCGGAGGACCTGATCGAACTCGATTTTCTTAAGCCCGGAACCGATCCTAAAACCATTCGACCGGTTGTCGAGCGCATGTTTGAATTTCACTTTAACCTCAAACTCAAGGACGTGAATTTCAAAGAACTGACCTACGATCTCGCTGACGTGATGTACGACTATCCGTTTCGCCTGCCTTCGAATTTTACGTACATCATGCGCGCACTGATGACGCTCGAAGGCATCGGCATCATCACCGATCCGGAATTCAATTTCTTTGAAACCGCCCGGCCATACGCAAAAGAATTTATGCTCCGCCGCGAAGGCCGCGACTTTCGAAAAATGTTTGTCGCTAAACTGATGGGCCGCGATTCGGACGGTAGTATCGACTGGAGCCGCACGTGGAAACTCGCAAAGATGGCGTTCAAAAGCGTTTTGAATACCGGCTGACAAAATCGCAAATATGAAAGCTGGCCATTTATTGCTTGCTGCGTTTCTTTTTGGCACAATCGGCGCGGCAAATTTATTTTCACAGACAACTATGACGACATCGTCTCAGCTGCAAATCAAGCGCATAGATAAGGACTTCGATGTGAAGGATCTAGATTCGCGCGTTTGGCAGAAAGCGAAGAGTGTAAAAATCGCGCAATATTGGTCAGGCGAAGCGGCGCCAAACGGACGACATTTTAGCGCGCGGCTTTTATGGTCGGACGCGGCGTTGTATGTGAGATTCGAAGCGAAACAGATCGAGCCGCTGTTTGTCAGCGAGAAGCCTGATCTCAGCAAAAAGACATTAAAGCTATGGGATCGCGATGTGTGTGAGATTTTTGTTGCACCGGATAAATCACAGCGAGACAAGTATTTTGAGTTTGAGATCGCGCCGACGGGCGAGTGGGTCGATCTTGGGATCGAGGTGACACCGACTGAGCGCATAACGGATTGGGATTACAAATCGAATATGACTTCGGCAGCGTTCATCGATAAAAACAAAGTTGTCATGGCGATCAAGATTCCGTTTGCGTCGCTTGGTAAAACGCCAAAAGCCGGCGACGTTTGGCTCGGCAATCTTTTTCGCTGTGTCGGTAGAGACGCGACACGTGGTTACCTTGCTTGGCAGCCGACTAAAACGAAAGAGCCCGCCTTTCACGTCCCCGACGCATTCGGCGAATTTCACTTTAAAAAATAAAACGGCGGGCCGAGACCCGCCGTTATAGATTAACTGAATCGAAAACTATTGTTGATTCGGTTTCGATGCGGCCTTTTCAGCGTCGGGTTTTGTTGTCGTAATGCGATAAACGCCCGGCGTCGAGACGTTAACATCGCGTCCTTTGGTGGTTATCGTCTTGTACCCTTGTGGCACGGTGAATAGCGACGGATCGGGCTCGGAACGGCTGATGTTCAGCAAGCGGTAAGTCTGCTCGCCGAATCGCGGATCGATGTTCTTTGAGTAAACGGTCATTCCAAGCTCTTTCGAATACCAACGCTCATAAACGATCTCGATAGGTCGTTCATTGCCGATTGCCCCGGCAGGAACCGTCGTGATCTTACGAGTTCCCGTTGCCGGCACGCCCTCAAAATCGCGCGTTCCCAGCTCCTCGGTCTTCGACTCATACTTGCTCGAGTCAGTGGTAAACGTGAAACCGCCGACATTTTGTCCGCCGATTGACCTCGCAATCACGGTGCCGGCATTTTGTCCGCTCACGCCGGTACCAACTCCGCCTGAACCGCCAGTGATGGTAACGACGTCAGAGTCGACAACAATTTCCTTCAAGCTGTCGCCGGGTTTTGCCGACTTCATCTTCTCATTGATCTTCGCCTTTTCCTCGTCGGTCATCGGACGCCTCGTGAAAACGCCATTATTGTTTTCGACAACGACGG
>JANOGL010000354.1:0-13682 GCA_031405985.1 Acidobacteriota bacterium
TACCCGCCGTCGAGATGTTGTGGGCGCGGAGGCTCTGACGAGGCAGTCTGCAGCAGCGCCATTCCTTGAGCGTAGGTCAGGATAAACGCACAAAAAAGCGCGTCTTCGAGTTCACCGACCGAGGTTCGGGAGTGGCTCTGATCCGCGGATGTACTCATGCCGAAGTATTTCGCGGCAACGGTCGTTCTCACAGTCTTTTGCGACGAAATCTGACGCATTGTCACCGCCGAATCGATTGTCGGGATGGAAACGCCGAAATCCATTGCGGCCTGCGACGTCCATTTGCCCGTGCCCTTTTGACCGGCTGTGTCGAGGATCATCGCGACGAGCGGTTTGCCGGTTTCGGGATCGGTCTTGCGTAGAACCTTCGCAGTGATCTCTACGAGGAATGAATTCAGCTCGCCGCCGTTCCACTCGGCAAATGTCCGGTGCATCTCGGTGTTTGCCATTCGCAGGACTCGCTGCATGAAGTCGTACGTCTCGGCGAGCAACTGCATCATGCCGTATTCAATGCCGTTGTGAACCATCTTGACGAAGTGCCCGGCCGAACTTGCACCCATATACGCGACGCACGGCTCGCCGTTTACTTTGGCCGAGACGGCTTGCAAAGTTTTTTCGATGCGATCGTAATGAGCGCGCTGGCCGCCGGGCATGATCGACGCTCCGCGACGCGCACCTTCTTCGCCGCCGCTGACGCCGACGCCCATGAAGCCAATGTTCTTCGCGGACAATTCGGCCTCGCGGCGCTCGGTGTCGGTGAAGTGCGAATTGCCGCCATCAATGATCAAATCATCCGCGTCGAGGTGCGGGACGAGATCAGCGATGACTTTGTCGACGATTGGCCCGGCGGGGACGAGCAGCATGATGTTTCGTGGCGACTCGAGTTTCGCGAGAAAATCAGCGAGATCGGTACCGACATCGAGCGGCATCCCGGCGCCTTCCTTTAATAGAAGGTCGCGTTTCGCCGCATCGAGATCATAACCGACACTCGCGATGCCGCCATCTGCGACGTTGAGCAAAAAATTGCGGCCCATCGTGCCAAGACCGATCATTCCAAAATGTGCTTTCGTCATGTTTAGTGCCCCAACTGCTTAATGAAACCATTTTTCAGATTCTTTTCGATCACTGCGTGTAAGGGAGTATCGCTAGTCGCTCTAACAACCTTGTTTCCACATTTACCGCACAGCAAATAAATTATCAAAACGCCGTGATCGCGAAAAATAAACGAATTCAACGACAGTGCGTCTTTGCCTTTGTACTTCATTGAGCCGATCTTTTTGCCACATCCGGGACAATCATCGCCGTCATAAAACCAACGACCTTTGATCAATGACCCAAAACGCATTTGCGCCTGAGCATAAAGCATGTCCATCATTTCTTTGATCTCGTTATCTGGCATCGTGACCTCTACTGGAACAAACTTGCCCCGCTCGAACAGGGATTATAAACTTTGTTAACGCAATATGTTATCACTCCATGACGCCATCCGCCCGACGACTTTTATCGAATCTGCAAAACTTCGCGATCACCTCGATCTCGACATAACGATCGCGAGTGAAACATTTCAACATACGGGCAGTTTTAAAATTCGCGCGGCGTATAACGTCGTCGCGAACTTGCCGAACGACGAGTTTATCGGCGTGTCGTCGGGCAACTTTGGGCAGGCACTCGCCTATGCGTGCAAGCTTTTGAGGCGCAAATGCACGGTGATAATGCCCTACAATTCGGCGAAGGTTAAGGTCGATGCCGTGCGTTCATACGGCGCCACGGCCGATCTGATCGATGTCAACGTGATTAGCAGAACCGGCCGGCTCGAACAACTCGCGGCCGAACGTCCCAACGCTTACCTCGCCAGCGCATTCGACGATCAACTTGTCATTGACGGCAACTCGACGCTCGGCGATGAGTTAGCTCAGCACAATTTTGATGTCGTCGTAATTCCAGTCGGCGGCGGCGGTCTGATCTCGGGTACGATTCAGAGCTTTGAACGGAACGGAACAACGACTGAGATCGTCGGCGCCGAGCCGTTACTGGCAAACGACGCTGCACGATCTTTGCGAGCCGGTGAATTGATCGCCAACAAAACCGAACCCCAAACGATCGCCGACGGCACACGCACATTGTCACTCGGCAAGATCAACTGGCCAATCATTAAAAAAGGAATAAAGGAAATCGTCGAAGTGCCCGAAGAAAAGATCGTCGAGGCGTTAAGACTTTACTTTGGACTTGCAAATCTAAAGTGCGAGCCGACGGGAGCGTTGAGCCTTGGCGCTGTCTTGCAAAATCATGAAAATTTTTTCGACAAAAAGATTTGCCTCGTCGTCAGCGGTGGCAACGTCGATCCGACCGTTTATTCAAAATTGATAGGCGACTAAGCCGGAAACCCGAGCCGTTGCGAGGGTGCACAACAATAGCTCTCCGCAACGTTGCGCACCCTCCCTACCAGTCGGGTTTCCGCCTTTTGGAACGCAGCCTGGTCTATCGTATTTCTTCCACAAACGTCACGCGATTGATCTCGTGCAGCGTCGTCTGGCCGTTGAAAACTTTCTTCACGGCGGATTCGCGCAGTGATGAAAGGCCTTCTTTTTCAGCTTGGCGGCGGATTTCGGAGCCTGGACGGCGGTCGATGATCATTTCGCGGATGGTGTTCGACATATCGAGAAGTTCGTGAATCGCCGTACGTCCTCGATAGCCGGTGTGATTGCATGCATCACAGCCGACGCTGCGATAGAACGCGGCTTCGCCAACTTCTTTTGCGGTTAAGCCGGATTCGGTGAGCTCTTCGGGCGAAGCTGTGTAAGGGCGTTTGCAAGTTGGGCAAAGCAGACGCACGAGGCGTTGAGCGAGCACACAGTTGAGTGACGAGACAAAGTTGTAAGGCTCGACACCCATGTTCAAAAAGCGGCCGATAACGTCGATGACGTTGTTTGCGTGAACGGTCGTGAAAACTAAGTGACCGGTCAGCGCGGATTGGATCGCGATCTGCGCAGTTTCTTCGTCGCGAATTTCGCCGACCATTATTTTGTCGGGATCGTGACGGAGAATCGAGCGCAGGCCACGCGCAAAAGTCAGTCCTTTCTTCTCGTTCACAGGAATCTGGACGATGCCGTGGAGTTGATACTCGACCGGATCTTCGATCGTGATGATCTTGTCTTCTTCGTTGCGAATTTCGTTGAGGCCAGCGTAGAGCGTCGTTGTCTTGCCAGAACCAGTCGGGCCGGTGACGAGCACCATTCCGTATGGTTCCTTGATGTAAACGCGATAACGCGTGAGATCTTCGGGGTCAAAACCGACAACGTCGAGGTTCAAATTCTTAAATTCCTCTGAAATTTGCTCTTTGTCAAGGATACGAATCACCGCGTCCTCACCATAGATCGTCGGCATGATCGAGACGCGAAAGTCGACCGTTCGGCCTTTGTAACGGACGCGAAAACGTCCGTCCTGCGGAATGCGGCGTTCGGCAATGTCGAGTTCGGACATGACCTTGATACGCGATATCAGCGTTTGGTGAAATGAGATATCGATCGGATCGACCTTTGCATAAAGAGCGCCGTCGATGCGGAACTTGACCTGCACGTCTCGCTCGCGCGTCTCGATGTGAATGTCCGACGCTCGCGATTCCATCGCGTTGTAGAGAATCGTGTCGACGAGTTTGATGATCGGCGACATATCGCTGTCGTTGGCGAGACGGTCGAGATCGAGCACTTCTTCGCCGGTGTCGGTTTCTTTTACAAGCGAAATTTTGAAGGTCGATGCGGCCTCGGCGAGTACACGCTGCGTCGAATCGCCCTTGCGCAGCACGACGTCTATCGAACCGGCGGTCGCTACATAAGGCACGATGCGGACATTCAAAACATTCTCTAGCTCGTCGAGTCGTTCCAGATTCGTCGGATCAGCCATTGCTGCATGAAGTTCGTGGCCGTCACGTTTGAGCGGAACGAACTGATTTCGCAGCATCAGATCGACGGGAATGTTTGCGATCTCTTCGACATCGACGGGCGAAGGCTGTTCGGGCGGCAGCAGATCGATGAACGGCAGACGATAACGCTTTGCCAAAGCTTTTGCCTCGGTCATCTCCGGCGGCTCGTTCTCGATAAAATCTGAGAGCTCGATCTTGGGTGAGGAGGAATAGGTTGTTTCGGTTTGTGTTTCGCTCATTTCAAATTATCTCCTTCCACTCATCGGCCCGGCCGAGATCATCTGGATAATCGGCAGATAGATCGCCAGCAGGATCGACACGACGATGCCGGCCATGAAGAGCAGAATCATCGGTTCAAGCAGAGTTGTGAATTGTTCGAGCCGCACTTCGGCTTCGGCGTCGTAGAATGTCGCGACCTCGTCGAGCATCTCACGCAAACTGCCTGAGCCTTCGCCAATGCCGATCATATCAAGCGCGAGTTCCGGAACCCAATTCGCTTGTTCGAGAGCCTCAGTAAAGCCGCGGCCTTCGCGGATCATCGGAAGCACGCCTTGGCTGCGGCGGCGGAGTTCGAGATTATTTATCGCCTGCGAAGCGATGTCCCATGAATCCGGCACCGTGATTCCGCCCGAAAGCAGCGTCGAGAGCGAACGTGCGAGCTGAGCCGTCGTCATATTGCGGATCAACTGACCGGCTATCGGTATCTTCAGCAAAAACTTGTGCAACATCAGCTTACCGCTGTTTGTGCGCAGCCAGACGTAGATCGCCAAACCTGCAATTACAAGCACCGGCAAAAGCCAATAAATGTTGCTCGCGATCGCGTTCGAGAGCCATAAAACGACGAGTGTCACGGTCGGGAGCGTGCGATTAGCGCTCATTGATTTGAAGAGATCGGACATTCGCGGAACAATGTAGAGCGTCAGAAATGAAACCATCAGCAACGCCGCAAGCAGCAAAAATGCGGGGTAAGCGAGAGCTCCGCGAAGCTTTCGCGAGACGCCGACGCTGCGCTTTAAATATGTGACAAACCTGGCGAGGACATCGTCGAGAGCCCCGCTCTTTTCACCAGCGAGGATCGAAGCGGTGTAAATTCGCGGGAAAATGCCCTGAGCCTCGAACGCCTCGGACAGCGGCACGCCGTTTTTGATCTTCTCCTCGACATCGACAAGCACGATCCGCATATTTGCCGACGGCGAACGCGCCTTGAGCAGTCCGACCGCTTGCAAAACCGGTATTCCGGCACGCAACAGCGCCGACAACTGCTGATTAAAGAGCAAAAAGTCCGCCTGCTTGACTTTGCCTTTTTTCGACCCGCCGGTCAGAACGGCCGATAGGCCTTCGCTCGCGTTAGAGACGGCGAAGACACGAAAGCCCTCGCTTTCGAGCCGGATGCGAGCGTCTGATGCGGCGTTTGCCTCGACTACCCTAGTGATTACCTCGCCGGATGGCGTCCCAAGACGGCAGATAAATTCGTTCATACGCGTAAGTGAAAATTTGAGCGCGACCCATACTCTCGGGTGTTTACGCTCGGATTATAACACGTTGCGACGGCGGTAAGGTTGCGATGAAAATAGCTGTTTTTTAACCACCCGCCGAAACAACCAACGACTTTCGACCTACATCAAAGAAACATCTTGCAGAAAAGTCGCACATTCCATAAAATGCTGAATACACAGAGGTCAATGATGACGGCATATCTTTCCTTGTGGTTTAAGGCTCTCGCGGTGACGACACGCGTGTCTTTGCCGGTTGTTCTTTTCGCGGCTTTTGCGGCGGTGGCGTTTGGCCAAACTCCAACGCCGACGCCCGAAGTGCTTGACGACGACGATACACCTGTTCGCGTCAAGACCGATCTCGTGACGCTAACCCTCACCGTGACGGACCCTTATGGCCGCTATGTTTCAGGGCTTGGGAAAAATGCTTTTACGATAAACGATAACGGCATCGAGCAGGACATCACATTCTTCAGTGACAGTGACGCCCCGGTGTCTGTCGGCATTATTTTTGATGTTTCAGGTTCGATGAGCGGACAAAAGATCGGCAAAGCCCGCAAGGCGCTCGAACGCTTTATTACCTCCAGTCACCCGATGGATGAGTACTTCTTGATCGCATTCAATAACCGCGCTCAGCTTTTGATGGATCGAACACGCGACGGCGAAGCGGTACTTAGCAAACTGACACTCGTTAAACCTAAGAATAACACCGCTCTTTACGACGCCGTCTATTTAGGCATCGAGCGTGTTACGCGCGGCAGCCATCAAAAACGGGCTTTGATGATAATTAGTGACGGCCAGGACAATGCATCCCGATATAATTTTGGCGAAGTCCGTCGACTGATGAAAGAGTCCGATGTCGTTACTTACGCGGTCGGAATCATGGATGGCGGCGACATGTCAGGCTCTCTAGGCATGCAAGGCCAGGCGTTTCTTGATGAACTCACTTCCGTCACTGGCGGCAAGTCTTTTTATCCCCAAACTGACGTCGAAATGGACGAGATCTTTGAACGTATCGCCCTTGAGCTTCGTCATCAATATTCAATCGGCTACACCCCAAAGGACTTCCAACCGAACGGAAAATGGCGTAAAGTAAAAACTAAGGTCAAACCCCCGCGCGGAATGCCGCGTCTAACGGTTCGCGGGCGAGAAGGCTATTACGCAACGCCCAACACTAGTTTTCGTTAATTCAGCTCGATTGAGCTCATTCTAACTCATGAAAAGGACAGTCTTAATCCTCTGGGCGGTCATGGGAGCCGCGAGCATATTTACGAGCTTTCAGACGAGCGCTCAGACGGCGAAACCCACGCCGCCTCCTGTGCCAGCCGCTAGTCCGACGCCCAAACCGACCGAAGAAGAAGTAATTAAGATCGACACCGAACTCGTCAACCTTGATGTGCGCGTCATTGACCGCAATAATCGTCCCATAAACACCCTTGCAGAAAAGGATTTTAAGGTTTACGAAGACGGCGCCGTACAGCAGATCGACTTTTTCTCAAAGTCCGAAGTTCCGACAAACTATGGCCTTGTTATCGACAATTCCGGCTCACTGAGGCAGCAACTTGATAAAGTAATCGAGGCGGGCAAAGTTTTTGTGAACAGCAATCGTCCCGACGACGAAACGATGATCATTCGCTTCGTCGGCCGCGACAAGATCGAGATCGAACAGGCTTTCACGCCAAACAAGGTCGATCTCAACGATTCGCTCGACAATCTTTTTATCGAAGGCGGCCAAACTGCTGTGCGCGACGCCGTGTATCTTGCCGTTGAGAATATCGATGAGTACGAGCGTGGCAAAGCTTTCGAGGACAAGAAACGCCGCGCGTTGATATTGGTCACCGATGGCGAGGACCGCAACAGCTATTACAACGAGAAACAACTCTACGAACTCCTGCGAGAGTCTGAAGTCCAGATTTATGTGATCGGTTTTGTCGACGATCTTAGCAAGGAAGGCGGTTTTATCAGCAAAAGTCCGCAAGCAAAGGCGAAAGAGTTTCTCGAAAAGCTTGCATCCGAAACTGGCGGTAAAGCCTATTTTCCAAAGACCGCAGCTGAATTACCAAACTTAGCGCGTGAAATTTCAAGTGAGCTGAGAACGCAATATTCAATCGGCTACATTCCGTCGAACGATCGCAAGGACGGCACTTATCGCTCAATTAAGGTCGCCATCGCCGACGGCCCGAACGCCCAGAAACGAATCGCTGTGACACGCGCAGGTAGAAAAGCGGACGGCGGCAGCAGCACGGCAACGACACCAAGCCCAACACCCAAGACGCAATAAATTTGGCCTTAGATAAACGCGGATGACGCAGATAAGAACTTGTTTCCTATCTGCGTCATCTGCGTTTATCTGCGGCTAAAACTCAACACGAACTGGTCGCCCGCTTACGCAGGCGGTTCTGACTATTCCGGCACTGAGCCAGAAATTTTCTTACGCGTAGTTTCGCCGGTTTTGAGAACCGAAATGCCGTCGTCAACCTCAGAGTGGGGCCGCGGGATGATGTGCGTTGCGGTCACGGTGCCGACCTTTCGAGCGGCTTCGGCACCGGCTTCGACTGCGGCCTTGACCGCGCCCACCTCGCCGCGGACAATCGCCGTCACTAGCCCTGCGTCTATCTTTTCGTAGCCAACGAGGTTTACATTCGCGGCCTTGACCATCGCATCAGCCGCCTCGATCATCGCGACGAGGCCAAAACATTCGACCATTCCAAGTGCTTCCATAACAACTCCAAATCTACCCGCGTCTTCGCCTCTTTGCGAAGAAAATAAAAAGTGCGATCAGCGCCGCACCGGCGAATATCGCAACAAAAAATATCCCTATCGGCAAAACCATGCGGCTATCTCCAAACGACAAGGAGAATGACGACAAGCAAAACCGCAAATGCAACAATTCCGGCAAAAATCAACGGCAAAATCGGCGAATCATCGTGCGGCTCCCATTTATATTCGAGCCGTTTTCGATGCATGACGCGAGCTTTTTTGCGCTCGGTCGCAGCCTTTGCGAGTTCGTCATCGCTCTCGCTGCCGTGACTTAATTTGCCCGCAAGATCGTCTAGCGCAGCTTTTGTCTCGTCGTCGACTGTGGCGGCACCGTTTGTCTCAAGCGACGCAACGACCTCGAGTTTGCTGCCGCAGTTGTAACAAAACTGCGTGTTCTCGCGGACATCGACGCCGCAGGTTTCGCAAACTGTTTTTTCAATGGTCTCTGTCATCAAACGCTCGCAAAAACCTCCTTCTCTTCGCCGAGATCGCGTGCCGATGGCGTGAGGATCGTCTTTTTAGAGATATAAATTTTCTCGCCGTTATTTATCGCACGACGAACGTCATCCTCGCTGACAAAATCTGCGGGAGTGATCGGCACAGGCTTTTGCACGGCATTTTCAGGCGTGATCTCATGAACGATGGTTGTGACTTCAACTGGCGGAGCAGTATCGATCGGCTGCACTGGTGTTTTCGGCGGTTCGGGAAGCGGTGGAGATTCGGCCAGCTTTTTGCTCAGAAAACTGTCGACAATCGCTGCGATCTGCGCTCGGTCGGGATGTTTTGACGGCGCAGTCATCACGCCCTGCGTCGCCGGTGCCGCGACAGCCGCCACTGCTTTTGGCTTCGCTACATTAACCGGTTTCGTCTCAAATGCGACGCGCTTTATGTCCATCAGATGATGCGGCGAAATGTTGTCCGACGTCACGTTGCCGCCCCACGAACCGCAGCCGAGCGTCATCGACGGCGGCAGATCGGTCGAGAAACCGATCGCTCCGTGCGTCGTCGGTGAATTTATGACAACGCGTGCGGCAGGCATTTGACCACCGTAGGCAATAGCGGCTTCGCGATTTTGCGTGTGCATTCCGGCGGTGTGTCCCATTCCACCGAACTGCAAGATTTCCTGACAGCGATTTGCGCCTTCTACGACGCCGTCAACGACGAAAAACGCGAGCGTCGGCGAAAGCTTTTCTATCGACCACGGAAAGTCGCGACCGACCCCGCCACAATCAGCGAGCAGACAGCGCGTGCCTTCAGGAATCGTGATGCCAGCAAGATCGGCGATAAACTTTGCGGATTTGCCGACGATATCGGCGTTGAGCGAGCCTTGCGGCGTTAGCAAAACTTTTCCAACGGCGTCGGCTTCTGAAGCAGTTAAAAAATGTCCGCCCTGGGAACCAAATTGGGCACGCACCTCGGCTTCGACCGGCGCGTCGCACACGACCGACTGCTCAGACGCACAGATCGTGCCGTTGTCGAAGCACGTGCCGGTGAGAATGTCGGCGACGGCCTTCTCGACATTCGCCGTGCGTTCGATGAATGACGGCACGTTGCCCGGCCCGACGCCAAACGCCGGTTTACCCGATGAATACGCCGCTCGCACGAGGCCCGTGCCGCCGGTTGCGAGAATGACGGCGGTCTGTTTGTGCTTCATCAGCGCTTCGGTGCCTTCGATAGTTGAGTTTGTGAGACAAATGATCGCATTCTCCGGCAAACCTTTTGCAACTGCTGCGTCGCGCATTATCCGCGCCGTCTCGGCAATGCAATTTGCAGCCGACGGATGCGGGGAGAGAACAATTGTGTTGCGCGATTTGATCGCGATGACGATCTTGAAGATAGCCGTCGACGTAGGATTTGTCGAAGGGATGATGGCGGCAACGACGCCACGCGGGCTGACGATCTCGACTATGTTTCCATTGTCAGATACTATGCCGACGGTTTTTAGATCGCGAAAATAATTCCAAACATCTTCCGCGGCAAAGCGGTTTTTCTCGTATTTGTCTTTGGCGTTGCCGAAACCCGTCTCTTCGCTTGCAAGTTTACCGAGACGCGCCGACTCGGCGAGTGCGACCTGGGACATCGCTTCGCAAATCTCGTCGATCTTCGTTTGTTCAAACTTTGCGACAGACTTAAAGGCAAACGACGCGGCCTCTACCGCGTCGCGTGCTTCCTGTTGAGCGATCAGATCTTTGTCACCCATCGTAATCAATTACGAATTACGAATTACGAATTCGTGAACCGTAAACCTAAGCTTTTGTTTTACCCTTGTTGCCGGTCGATGAGGCTGCGGCGCTTGCGCTGCCGGCGCCGAGTTGTTTGCCGCCGCCTTGAAGAGCTTTTTCGTCAGGGCTGTAGCCGACGGCTCCGCCTTTCGGCAGAACGCGCTCGACTTCGCCGTGCGGCCGCGGAATAACGTGAACGCTGATGAGTTCGCCGACGCGTCGCGCAGCCGCAGCCCCCGCATCGGTCGCGGCTTTAACGGCGCCGACGTCGCCCCGCACAAAAATCGTGACGTAACCGGCGCCGATATATTCTTTACCGATCAGCCGAACATTCGCGGCCTTGACCATCGCGTCAGCCGCCTCGACCGCGCCCACGAAACCTTTCGTCTCGACCATTCCCAAAGCCTCTAATGTCATTTATCTTTCCTCGCTTATTTGTATGCTTTTCAGATAGTAATATAAGTTCGACGCAATGCCCAAACGCCGCTAGCGAATTGCACAAATCAATTGACATTGTGACGAGAGGAACGATATATTTCAAGTCATAGAGTTGCGTGAACGGCGTTATTCGCAAGTCATTCCAAACTTCAAAAAATGTCCTTGTCATTAGGAGAAAAACTGCGGCAGGCCCGTGAAGATAAAGGCCTAACTTTGAGCGAAGTCTCGGAACACACCCGCATCTCGTCACTTTACTTGCAATCTATCGAGAACGACGATTACAAGATCCTGCCGGGCGGCATTTTTAATAAAGGCTTTGTTAAGTCTTATGCGAAGTTTGTCGGCATCAACGAGCAAGAGGCGCTAAACGATTACACCAATTTACTCGGGCAATCTGAGACAAAACCCCAGGAAAATGCCCCGTATTACAGGCCCGAAGTCTTGACCGACGACACTTCGTCGGGCTCGAATTTGCCGACTATCTTGATCGCCGGCGTGATCCTCGCAGCGATGACAACTGGCATACTTTATCTTGTCAGTTATCTGCGGGAGCCTGCCGAGACGATCGTGACAAACACGGGAACGAGGACCAGTACCAACAATCAAACAGACCCCTCGGCAAACACAAGCACGGAAATTTCGGCTTCAAACTCGCCCGATATGGCGACCCTGAATGTTGAGGTTAGAGCGATCAATCCGGTCTCTGTGCTTACAATCGTTGACGGAGAGGCGCAGAAAAAAACCGACGTCGCGGCAGGTTCGTCTGTGAGTTTTTCGCCTAAAGAGAGTCTCACGCTCAATTACAATCGCTGGAATGCTCAGAACGTGCAGCTCGCGATAAATGGCAAAGCGATCACGCTGCCCGCCGAACCGCTCGACCCTAAGGACCGCGACCGCATTATCTTCACGATTTCAAAGGGCAACCTCGCACAAATCTGGACAAACGGCGCTATCCCGAACACAGCCGCACCTGCTCTGACTGATGCGAATGCAAACGTCGACGCAAACGTCGCTACAAACGCTCCGACGACACAGGCGAGCGTAGCGCCGCGACAAACGCCCGTTCCACGTCCAAGCGATGCAGCAAACACAGCTGCAAACACCGCCGCACCGGCCACAACGCCGGTTCCCGCTCCGACACGTAAGGTTGTCGTCGTTTCAAACGCTCCAGCAAATCGGCCACAATAATCAAAATCGGGTAAGCCACGAATGCACGAATAAGGTACTTCAATTTATTCGTGCATTCGTGGCTCTCTCTTTTTTCTTTCCACGGGTTTCTGTTTATAATTGGATATGGAAATCCGAGACATCACCGAAGGCCTTACATTCGACGACGTTTTGCTCGTCCCGGCCTACTCCGAGATCTTGCCCGCCGACGCCGACACCCGCACGCGTTTTTCGCGCAATATAAGTGTAAACATTCCGCTGTGCTCGTCCGCGATGGACACCGTCACCGAGGCCTCGCTTGCGATCGCCTTAGCGCAAGCCGGCGGTATCGGCGTGATCCATAAGAATTTTACGATTCAAGAGCAGGCCGAAGAGGTTGATAAAGTTAAACGCAGTGAATCCGGCATGATCGTCGATCCGGTGACGATAAATAAGGACTCCCTCGTGTCGGACGCTTTGGCGATAATGAGCCGTTTCAAGATCAGCGGCGTTCCGGTCGTGGATGAAAACGAACTGCTCGTCGGCATCATTACAAATCGCGATCTCCGTTTCGAAACCCGCACCGACATTCCCGTGTCAGAGATTATGACGCCGCAGCCTCTCGTGACTGTGCCGGTCGGCACAACACTCGACGAAGCAAAGGTCAAACTACAAAAACATCGCATCGAAAAGCTGCTCGTAACGGACGAAAACGGCCATCTCAAAGGCCTGATCACCGTAAAGGACATTCAAAAGGCGATCAACTTCCCCTTAGCGGCTAAAGACGAACTGGGACGTCTGCGATGTGCCGCCGCAATCGGTGCGACCGGCGATTACCTCGAACGCGCTTCAGCTCTCGTCGCTGCACGCGTCGATGCGATCGTTATCGACACGGCCCACGGTCATAGCTCACGCGTGATCGACGCCGTGAAAAACGTAAAAACAAAATTCCCGGATCTCGAACTTGTCGCCGGCAATGTAGCGACGGCCGAGGCCACAAAAGCGCTGATAAAAGCAGGCGTTGACGCAGTAAAGATCGGCATCGGCCCCGGCTCGATCTGTACGACGCGTGTTGTCACCGGCGCCGGCGTGCCGCAGATCAGCGCGATAGTTGAGTGCGTTAACGCAGCCAAAGACAGCGGCGTTCCAATCATCGCGGACGGCGGCGTGAAATACTCAGGCGACGTCGCCAAAGCCATCGCCGCCGGCGCCGATTGCGTGATGATCGGCTCGCTCTTTGCGGGAACCGAAGAAGCTCCGGGCGAGGTCATTCTCTTTCAGGGACGCAGCTTTAAAACCTATCGCGGAATGGGTTCAATCGGCGCGATGCGTTCCGGCTCGTCAGATCGATACGCGCAAGAAGCCACGCTCTCCGACGCAAAATACATCCCCGAAGGCATCGAGGGCCGAGTCGCTTACAAAGGCACAGTCGCCGAAACCGTCACACAACTCGTCGGCGGCCTCCGCTCCGGCATGGGCTACACCGGCTGCCGAACCATCGCCGACTTAAAGGCAAACGCAAAGTTCATCCGCATCACCTCCGCCGGCTTGCGCGAATCCCACGTCCACGACGTGATTATCACAAAAGAAGCCCCGAATTATCGTTTGGAATCTTAGTTAAGTTGATCTGATAGACGCTCCCATTCGTCGTAAAGCGATTTAATGCGTGATTCGTTGTCGGCGTGCTTTTGCGTGATCTCGTTG
>JANOGL010000426.1:0-8484 GCA_031405985.1 Acidobacteriota bacterium
CAAAAATCTGCTCGTCGCGACCGCGCTCAATCAGGGCTTCGATCTCAACGATCCGAACACGCCCGATCACATCTTCGAGCGGTTCAATCAGGCGTACGTCGCCGCCGGAGCGCCGAATGGAGCGCTCAATGCCGGCTCGACCGCGAGAGCACGCGGCCTGGGTCGCGCGTTCGGTTTTCTTAATACAGTGACCGGTCAGACCGATCTCAATCTGTCGGCGGCGAACGGCACTTACATCAACTTCGAAGCTCGCGTACCTGTTCTCGGTTTTAACGTTCCCGAGGCGTTGCTGCTGCAATCGAAAGGCTATTCGAATTATCACGGCGGCCAATTTAGCCTGACAAAACGAATGTCACGCGGTTTGCAATTCAACGCGGCTTACACGTTTTCGAAATCGATCGACGTAATGTCCACCGATCCGGGCTCGACGGCCGGCAGCGGCAAACCCGACGTGCCGAACACCGGCTTTATTGCTCAAGGCGATTCACGAAATCTCGATGGCAATCGCGCTGTGTCCGATTTTGATCGCACGCACCGCTTTAGCACGAATTTTGTTTGGGAGGTACCGACTGGCGGACGCACGAATCGTTTCGTCAGCGGCTGGTCAATGTCTGGCTTTTTCCAAATGCAGTCGGGAACGCCGTTCACTGTTTTCGCGTCCGAACCTGAGATCGCAAATGTCTCGCAGCTGACAAATCTCACGCGCGGCTCCGGCGGCATTTATCGACTTGGTTTCGGGCGTCCGAACATTTCATGCGACGCTTCGAGTGTCGTATCGAATGCGACGACGAGCAATCAGAACGTGATCAATTCGAGCTGCTTTAGCTCACCGCTCGGCGGGTTCGGCAGCTTAGGTCGTAACACGTTTCGCGGGCCGATGCAGAAACGTTTCGATCTGAGTTTTGCAAAGAGCACAAAGGTGAACGAACGCATCAGCTTCGAGCTTGGCTTCGATCTGTTTAATGTTTTCAACACGGTGAATTTTGCAAATCCGAACAGCGACCTGCAAGACTCGGTCGATTTTGGCATCGTCACGAATACGCTCGGCGGCCCTCGCGTCGGACAGTTTCGTGCGAAACTACGGTTCTAAATAGTGCAAAAGCCCGCGCGTCAGCAAGGGAACATTCAAGAGACGTTCTGGATAACGCAGGACGGTAGCAAGAGCCGAGCGTTCCGGCTACCGCCCCTTGCTGACGCGCGGGTTTGTGCATATCGGCCAGTCCTATACAATTTAGTTTACGCCAGACCATGCAGCAGAGCATTTTGATCATCGAGGACGATCCTGATATCGCCGAGAGCGTGAGGTATAACCTTCAACGCGAGGGCTTGGTCGTGAATATCGCGCAGAGCGGCGAGCAGGGTTTTAAGATGGCGACCGACCCAAATCGGACGCCGTCGCTGATCGTTCTCGATCTGATGCTGCCGGGCATGCACGGCTCCGAGGTCTGCGAGCGACTGCGGCGCAAACCTGAGACTGAGAAAATTCCAATTATAATTTTGACGGCAAAAGCGTCCGAGGCTGACAAGATCACCGGCCTCGATCTCGGCGCCGACGATTACATGACAAAGCCGTTCTCGGTCAAAGAGCTCACGGCGCGTATCCGCGCGGTTCTGCGTCGTGCGAACGAGGACGCGTCGCCTTCGTACAAGGACGAAAAGTTGACAATCGATTTTGACGACGTTCGCGTAACGTGCTGCGGCAACGAGGTAAAACTCACACGCAAGGAATTCGCGCTTCTGACCGCGCTGGTAAAAAGTCAAAACCGCGTCGCGACGCGGCAAAAGCTGCTTGATGTCGTGTGGGGTTACGACTATTACGGCGACACGCGAACACTCGACGTGCATGTTCGCCGCTTGAGGCAAAAGCTCGGCGAGGTATGTGCGGCGTCGATAGAAACCGTAGTCGGCGTCGGTTATCGCTTTACTGGTAGTTATTAGCGATCTTTGCGGGCTTTGCGTCTTTGTGTGAGGCTCCGGTTTTATTTCCCGCAAAGCCGCAAAGAACGCAAAGAAAACTTCGAAAGCAAATTGTAGGATGAGTCATACTGCCGTCATAAAAGATATCGCAAGTTCATCGCGTTTGCTGCTCAACGAAATGATCAGCAGTATGCGCGAGGGCATTATTCTCGTCGAGCACGACGGCGTGATCTCTGCGTCGAATGAAGCTGCGAGTGACTTTCTCAGTGGCAAAAATTTGGAATCTCAACATTTAAGCGCCGTGATCGACGACAAGTTAATTCACGATGCGTTCGAGCGGGCGCTTTCTCATAATGAGCGGACTGAAACAACGGTCGAGATCCGCATTCGAAACGACAATCGCGTTTACGATATGCGTGTGACGCCGTTGAGCTTTGCGGATAAAAAGGGACGCGCGAGCGCGATCGGTATTTTTTACGACATCACGCGTCTCGAAAGATTAGAAAAAGTTCGCCAAGAGTTTTTGTCAAATGTCTCGCACGAGCTCCGCACGCCGCTCACGTCGATACTCGCGTTTGTCGAGACGCTCGAGGACGGCGCTCTGTACGACCGCGAGAACAACATGCGCTTTCTCGCGAGTCTCCGCCGCAACGCAGAGCGGATGCATCATCTAATCGACGACATTCTCGAACTCTCGGCGATCGAGGCGGGCAAGATCGAGATCGCAGCGAGAGAATTTCCGCTCTCGCCGCTCGTCAATGAGGTGTGGTCGTCGATGTCGCGAAAGGCGGAGAAAAAGAATATCTCGTTCACAAACGAGGTCGCAGGCGATATCGCGATCTTTGCAGATTCGCGGCGGATCGAGCAGATCCTGACGAACCTTTTCAGCAACGCCGTTAAGTTCACACGTGAGGGCGGCCATGTTGCCGTCGCTTATGAGAGGGCGGATTCACTTCATCAGATCCGAGTGATCGATAACGGCGAAGGAATCGCTCCCGAACAGCTGCCGCGCATCTTCGAGCGGTTTTACAGAACAGATACGGCTCGTTCACGTGAATTGGGCGGAACGGGATTGGGACTTGCGATCGTCAAACACCTTTCACGTCTGCATGGCGGCGAAGCCCGCGTCGAATCGACACTCGGCAAAGGTTCGACCTTTATTATCGAGCTGCCGCTTGCAGGTTAAACTACGCCCGCGATCTTTTCGAAGATTAAAATTATTCCATACGAGATCGACCTGAGCGCGGGGCAAAACCGGGATTTCCATCTCTATCCTCGGTATCGAATACAAGAAATACCTGGCCGACACATACGCTAGTAGCCTCGGGGCCGTGACCGGGTATTGCATACGATTCAAAACTCTAAAAGATATAAACACCGATGTTCTCGAAGCGGCTTGTGCGTTTGGGTTTGAGAATACGAATTAAAAGGCGAGCTGATGAAATAAGCTTGTCGTCCAGTTTTGCGTTGAGTGAAGTGTGGTTGAGACGTTCCGCCAAAACTGTCAGTCTCTGATTGTGAATATTTGGAATTCGGAAGTAAGCATGATAATATTCAATTTCGAACTCAAACGAGCGAGTTAATTCGAGTCATTAAGGAGAATTAGATTATGGAAGAAAACATTCTTGGTTCAGAACCAGAATCGGGTTCTGGGCTGCTTTTATCCGTAGAAACGATTAACGAAGTTACAAATCAGCATTCTGTTGCTCGGAGCGACGGCACCGACGCAGATGGAAGCGATGCATCAGATGGTGCAGACTAAAAGAACATCAGCATCGGATTTGGCTCCAACTACTCTACGCGAATTGTTGGAGCCTTTTTCTTTGGAGGACTTTCTCGGACACTACGGTAAGAAGTTTCTACATATTGCGGGGCCCAGCGGTAAGTTTACGAAACTGTTCCCATGGGATGTCCTCAATACGGTGCTTCGCCAACACAGGCTGAACTTTCCTCGTCTTCGGCTTTTCTTGGACGGAAATCCGGTCCCAGTTGAATCGTATTCCAAAGAGTATCCTGCACGCCGTCAACGATCCGTTGCGCCAAGATTGTTGCCAGCAGAACTGATCCAACAACTTCAAAATGGCGCAACCCTTGTAGTTGATGCCGTTGATGAACTTTACGAAC
The DNA here is from genome assembly GCA_031405985.1 of Acidobacteriota bacterium. Taxonomy (GTDB): domain Bacteria; phylum Acidobacteriota; class Blastocatellia; order Pyrinomonadales; family Pyrinomonadaceae; genus OLB17. Next base: position 4,042 of record JANOGL010000426.1, read on the forward strand.
CATTAACCTCTTTAGCCGAGTCCCTTGAATTACTCTTTCATGAACATATCCAAATCAATCTTTATACTGGTTGGCATACCTCTCCAGGCTTCGACTTACATTGGGACGACCACGACGTAATCGTTCTCCAGCTTGATGGCCGGAAGAGTTGGGCTGTCTATGGTGAATCTCGGCGCTTACCGTTGACTCGTGATCTAGAGAAAAACATTACCCCACCTGAAAGTCCCATTTGGCAAGATACATTAACCGACGGCGACCTACTGTATATCCCGAGAGGTTGGTGGCACGTTGCAACGCCATTGGCGGAACCATCTTTGCATTTAACCATTGGCATACCCAATCGAACCGGTATCGACCTGTTCACTTGGTTTGCGGAGCAACTGCGAACTCAAGAGGAGTTCCGCATGGACTTACCGCGGTTCCGCAGCTTAGACGAACAACACCGTTACTATGCGACGCTTTTTGATTACATACGATCTCAACTGAACGACGAGTTGGTCAATCGGTTTCTTGCTCATCATGATAGTATCGCGGCCCCTCGACTTCGGCTCAATTTGCCCGACACGGCAGATCGTAAATCATTAAAGACTTTGGTCCATAAGCGTTTCAAACTAAATGTTCCTCGTTCCTTGCGCATTACGGAAGAAGATAACCAAATTCAGGTATCTTGCAATGGCAAGCATCTTCGCTTTGACAAAAAAGCGCTGTCCTTGTTGCAGCAACTTGATAGCCGAAAGGCTTTTACCCTCGATGAATTGGTAACAGCGGGAGATGGAGTGTTGGACGAGAAGACTGTTTCCATTTTCATAGAGGAGCTTATCTCACAAGGTCTCGTAGAAGCTGAAGAATAGAAATTTTGATGTCGACGATTGATAACAAATATTTTTGCGCCGAGGCGTCCCTTAATTCGAATGAGTCACGCTTCGGAACGGGTGTTTCCGCTGATGTTTGGATCCTATTAGAGTATTCAAATCCGTGGGGAAAGCGCGCTGTTGCAGAGAGTACTATTCCCACGATAGTTAAGGAACATCTGGGGAATCTAATGCAGTTCTCAAAGAGAATCAAAGTATTACTAATCAAGCAAGAACCACGCTCTCAATGGCCGAGAAGTCTGTTTGTAGCATTTACCTCCGAATCCGATCCTCAGGTCTTTCATGCTCCGTTGACCACCTATGAAGATGTCCTCAAGCTTGACGCAGAGAGACTACTTATCGGAACGATTGAAATGAATCATGAGAGAGTCAACCATCCACTATTTCTTGTCTGCACGCACGGTAAGCACGATAAATGTTGTGCAAAATTTGGTTTTGCCACTTACAAGTTCATGCAGACTCTCATGCCCCAGAGCGTTTGGCAGGCTTCGCATGTCGGCGGCGATAGGTTCGCAAGCAATGTGGTTAGCTTTCCAAACGGAATCTTCTATGGTCATGTCGGCAATGCTGCCGCAGAGCGGATCATTAGTGCTGAATTGAACAAGAGCATTGAACTCGAAAACTATCGTGGGCGAACTTGTTATACGCGGCAAGGACAGATTGCGGAATACTTCGTTAGAAAAGAAAGCGGTATTTGCGAGATTGAATCGCTATTCTTGCAGGAAGTTAAGGAAACTCCCGATGGTTCAGCATGGCAAGGAATCTTTAGTACGGGTAATTCCGAGAGGCGTTTTCGAGTAGTTTTCGATCAATATGAGTCTACATTCAGGAATCGTATGACGTGTTCCGCTGAACACGCAAAGCCCGCAACACAATATCGGCTGCTTGAATTCTCCGAATCTTAGGCCGAAGACTTTTCTGTGTCAGTGAATAGTCTTTGGAAATCTTCCACACTTAGTGGATTCGTTTCTCCTACCTCTAAATTCTGTACAACATGAGTAGTTTGCTTCATTCCAACAAGCGCAGTTGTCACGTTGGGCCCTGAGCGAGAGAACTGAAGACAAGTCTGAGTATCGCTACCGAAATTTCCTAACCGCTCAGTTAGATGGTTTGGGAGTCGGTTAGCAAGTTTGCCTTGCATAGTGGAAGCACTTACCACAGCTGTTATTCCAAGTTTCTCCGCAGCACCAAGCGTTGAATAATTCTGGCCACACACGGATTGGTTTCGTAAGGAAAACGCCTCGGGCATCGCGATGTTGAAAGGTAACTGGATGTACCGAAAACCGTGCGAACTACCGGCAATCTCTTCGGCGACAGTTACAAGGTCTTCAAGGAGATGATAGGCGGTGTCGTTTGCGCTTGTCCGAAATCCCATCCATGATGCCACCCCGTAGTATTTGATTTTCTTCCGAGATCGACATTCCTCAAGAGCAGAGAAAGCGTCTCGAATCCGCTGAAGAAGCCCATCATGTCCAATCTTCGGAAGTTGGATTTCTGGATTGTGGATATAAAAAACGTCCAAATAATCGGTATTTAAATTACTTAGAGACTTATCGATTTGAGATTGAAGATATTCAGCAGCAATGCAGTGACGACCCTCGAAAATATCTTCTGCTTTTCCAAATCCCTTGCTAATGATCTTCTCCTCAATGTAAGTCTCAACCTCGGCGTCCGTTTTTAGCGGAGAGTCGGTTCTGATGAAACCTGCCTTCGTACAAATTATTAATTCCTCTCGCGAAAATTGATTTGCCAACAAAGAAGCAAGGGCCGTGCCGATTGTTTTTTCACTTCGCTGGAAACGATAATTAGAAGCGGTGTCTATAACATTACATCCGCCCTCTACGGCTCGAATCAGGGCCGTCACATAGGCCTGATCCGTGGCATCATCATTAGCCCCCAGATAAGTTCCTATTCCAATCGAGGAATGCCACTGTCCTTGAGCCTGCCGAAAAAATCCCTTCTCATTCAGACCGGGAAAACGACCGACGTAACGTAACGTTCCTTCGGAATTCATATCTTTTGGAAGCACAGCCCCAATTCTAGACAATCCTCCGCCATAGTTAAACAGGCTTGTGCAATCTTGACTTTCACTGGCTTTCGTTCTAAATTCCAAATATTCACATCTATCAATTAAATCTAACTTCGTATGGCCACTTTTTAGCTTTTTTTTTGTCCGAAATGGATAACAAAGGAGGCTTTTTATTGCAGAAGCTGGGCACGCAAAGAACGTAGAAGACTGGCAGAAGATGATCGCGGCTTGTACGGGATTTGGAGGCGATTATAAGCCTTCGAAGGTGAATCTCACGGTTGCCTCGATGAACACATTGCTCACCGATGTTGAGACTGAGATGGACGGCGTTCAGACCAATATTGTCCCGTGGAAGAACGTGGGTTGCTGACCCGCGAGAACATCTAGTCCGTCCCCGCCGGATAAATCACACCGACGATCTTTTCGATTATTAAAACTATTCCGTACGAAGTTGCGGCGATCAGTGCCGCCATTGGTATCGTCAAGATCCACGCCCAGACGATGCGGCCCGCAACGCCCCATTTTACTGCTGAGAATCTTTTTGCCGAACCGACGCCGACGATAGCTCCGGTGATCGTGTGCGTCGTCGAAACCGGAACGCCGGTGACAGTGACCGCGGCAAGCGTCATGGCGGCTGCAGTTTCTGCGCAAAAACCGCCGACCGGCTGTAGTTTTACGATCTTTGTGCCCATCGTTTTTACGATGCGCCAGCCGCCGGACAAAGTTCCGAGACCGATTGCCGCGTGTGCGGAGAGCACGACCCATAAAGGTATTTCAGGCAGTTTTCCTTCGGCTGTCATTTGCAGAAATCCGCCGGCGACGAGTGCGATTGTTATCATACCCATTGTCTTTTGAGCGTCGTTGCCGCCGTGGCCGAGCGAGAAAGCCGCCGCCGAGAACAACTGGCCGACGCGAAAGACCTTGTCCACCTTGCTCACCGAGACCTTATGAAATATCCAATAGACGATCACCATTAGCGTAAAGCCGATGGTCATACCGATCAGCGGTGAGAGCACGATGAACGAAAGCGTCTTGATCCAGCCCTCGGCTTTGAGGACGGTTAGCGGGCTGTTCCATCCAAAGTGCCAGATGTAAGACGAGATCGCTGCGCCCGCGTAACCGCCGACGAGAGCGTGCGAGCTTGAGGTCGGAAGGCCGAGATACCACGTTATTAAATTCCAGATGATCGCGCCGATCACGCCTGCGAGCAACACAAACAAGCGGTCGTCGCCGGGGATAATGGCTATATTCACCATGTCGCCGCCAATGGTTTTGGCGACCGCCGTGCCGAATACAAGAAACGCGATGAAGTTGAAAAATGCGGCCCAAGCGACGGCAACACCGGGCGAGAGCACACGCGTTGCTACAACTGTTGCTATCGAATTTGCCGCGTCGTGAAATCCGTTCACATAGTCGAACGCCAGCGCGACGATAATGATCAATACCACGAGGGCGAATGATGCGGTTTGGACATCCATAAATTCGGTTGTCAGTGGTCGGTTGTCGGTGGTCAGTCAGAAGATGGTTCTGACAACTGGCCAC
>JANOGL010000431.1:0-3571 GCA_031405985.1 Acidobacteriota bacterium
CGAAGTTGGTAAGGGCGGAATCGTGCGTGAGGCCGAAAAACATGCACGCGTTATCGTTGAGGTCAACAAGTTTGCCGAGAGTTTGCCTTTAAAAGCTCACGGCGTGATCGAATCGCCTATTACCGGTGCTGAAGGAAATAAGGAGTTTCTCGCCTGCTATGCAAAATGACGAAGCGATATTGGAAACGGCGGAGGAGCAAACCTTTGTCGAAGGTATAGATTTTTACTTCGAGAATGGCCTCATGGTTCTAACTCGCAGCTACTTGCTGAATCGCGGCTTTTGCTGCTTGAACGGATGCCGTCACTGTCCATTTGAATTCAACGGCTCAGAATTGGTCTCACAATAGAAAAATTTCGAGCTCGTCGTCGCTGGTTTCACTTTCAACAAAAAACTCCTCTTCTTCAGCTTCTCGCTCGGTTTCCTGACTCTGATCTTGATGATAAGAGGCTTCCTCTATCTTTGCTAATTCTACTTCTTCAGCCGTATCTTCAATTTGTGTTTTACTTTGACGTGATTTCTTAACGTAAGTCGATTCGACCGGAGTTATACCCAAAAGTGTCTGGATAACAAATTTAACCACCCTATCTATGTCAGGATCATCCGATTGTTGAATTCCGTAATAAATCCATTTGCCATCACGTTTTGTATTCACGACGCCTGAATTTCGAAGATATGCCAGATGACGAGACACCTTCGGCTGGCTCTCGCCTAACTCATCTACGAGAAATCCGACCGAAACCGGCTCGTTGGCCATCAGTGACAAGAGTTTAAGCCGAGTCTTGTCACCAAGCGAGAGGAAAAGCCTTTCATACGCTTCGAGATTCGATTTTATGAGGGTTTTTGTCATATCTGCTAGCAATCATATATTTTCATATCTGCAAATGCAAATATACAATTCTATCAGATTCGATCTATTGAATTGCCTTTTCAGTGGCAGAGCATTTACGATTACGCTTTATGAACAAAAAATCTATATTTACCTCAGCAGTTCACGCCGGCGAAGATCATAGCCAGCATCACGGTGCGTTGTCGGTGCCGATCTATCCGGCTTCGGTCTATGCGTTTCCCGATGCTGATGAGGGAGCGGCGATTCACAATGAGGAGAAAGACGGCTATTACTATGGCCGTTTAGGTAACCCAACTCAGCGTGCGCTTGAATCGGCTATCGCTGAATTAGAAAATGCCGAGGCCGCTCTGGCATTGGCATCCGGTATGGCCGCGGTTTCGGCGGCTGTTTTTACGCTTGTAAGATCCGGCGACCATATCGTCGCCCCGTTATCAGGCTATTCGACGACCGCAAACTTTTTACGACACATCGGCGAACGATTTGGCGTTGAAGCCACTTTTATAGAGGCAACCAATGCAGAAAATTATCGCCGGGCAATCAAACAAAATACTAAACTGTTTTGGATAGAAACGCCGTCCAACCCTCTTGTACTCGTAACCGACATTGCCGCGGTTGTGTCGATAGCAAACAATCACGAGATCACAACCGTTGCTGACAATACGTTTGCCACGCCGTTTAATCAGCGTCCATTAGACCTCGGTGTCGACGCTGTCATTCACAGCGCCACAAAATATCTCGGCGGTCACAGCGATCTAACCGCGGGTGTGCTGGCGGGCAGGCGAGAAATCGTTGAGGAGGCAAAAAAAGGCGCAAATAAATACTACGGCGGCAATATAGCGCCGCAAGTTGCTTGGCTAGTTTTAAGAGGTATTAAGACCTTGGCGCTGAGAATGGAGCGACATAACTCTAACGCATATGCAATTGCACATATGTTATCAAAACACCCGAAAATAAAGGCAGTTTACTACCCAGGATTGCATTCACACACAAATCATGACATTGCAAAGCGGCAAATGAGTAGCGGGTTCGGTGGTATGATCGGATTTGATCTCGACACTGTAAAGGCTGGAAGAACTTTTGCCAACTCAGTCAAGTTGTGCACGCTCGCCACATCGCTTGGGGGCGTCGAAACTGTACTTCAGCATTCGGCATCAATGACCCATTCAACTTTTTCGCGAGAACAACGTCTCGAGGCTGGCATTACAGACGGGCTGATTAGACTTTCGGTCGGTGTCGAGGACATTGGCGATCTCATGTCGGATATTTTACAGGCGTTAGAAAAAATTTAAACAAAAAAGGAGCGTTCCGCTTCTTTATTCAATACGTGAGATTTTATTAACTTTCCATCGGGTCTTCACCTTTGGACTTGCTTAGCTGCGGGGCTGCCGAAGCAGTTGGCAAGGGCAAGCCCACAGCATCCGCCCTGACCAGCGGCTCATCATGTTCGAGCTGCTCCTCGGGGATGTCGGTGATCAGCATCTTGCCCGGCTGTTTTGTAAAGGTCAGTGCATCTTTTTCCGAATCGTAATCGACCAACACAAAATCGCCGGTCTCGACCTGTTCGGTTGCAACTAGATTCGATAGCGAGTAAACGAGAAATCGCTCGATCGAGCGTTTGAGATGGCGTGCGCCGTATTTCAGATCGATGCCTTCGCCGAGCAAAAATTCTTTTGCACCTTCGGCACATTCAAAAACAAATTTGGTTCCGGCACTCTCGGTGATGCGATCTTGCACGGATCGTAGTTCGATGTCGAGAATCAGCCGCAGATGATGTTCCTTCAAACTGCGGAATACGACGACCTTGTCGATGCGGTTCATGAATTCCGGTGAGAATTTACGTTTCGCTGCTTCAAGTGCTGTGCGGTAGATTTTTGTATCGATCTCGTTATCTTCTTTTTTTGCGTCTGTTTTGGTCGGTGCAAAGCCGATGCCGCCTGAGATCATCTCAGACATTTCACGCGCGCCGAGATTTGAAGTCATTATTACAACCGTTCTCGAAAAATCGACGCGGCGATTGTCACCGAGCGTCAGCGTTGCTTTGTCGAGAATGCCGAGCAATAGCTGCCACAGCGAATCAGACGCTTTCTCGATCTCGTCAAAGAGCACGAATGTAAGTTTTGTGTCGTCGGTGTGCGACTTGTCAAGATTCTCCTGCGTGAGCATGGGCGAAGTCTCGCGGTGACCGAGATAGCCCGGAGGCGAGCCGATAAGTTTGGCAATCTCGTGAGAGTGTTGAAATTCGGCACAATCGATCTTTACGACCGAATACGGATCGTTAAAAAGCACTTCAGTCGCGGCTTCGACAACGCGAGTTTTGCCCGAACCGGTAGGGCCCAGAAACAGCATCGTGCCTAGCGGACGCGAAGGATTATTCATCCCGGCGAGATAAATTTGAAAAAGTCCGCTCAAGCGCCGCACGGCTCTTTCCTGCCCGACGATCAAGCTCGACAGTTTATCTTCGAACTCGGCGGCACGGGGGCTTTTGCGCTCGGGGTCGAGCAAAATTCCTTTTTCCGTGCTCTCCTTTTTCTTTGCCGCTTCCTGTTTCATCTTTTTCTCCTTTTGCGGAACTTCAACTGCTTCCGCATACATCAGAACGATTTCCACTCGGTCACTTGCCGGGAGGGCGACAGGCTGACCGACAACAATGATGATTTCAATAGATTGTGCGTTGGCTGGACTTTGGATTCTGGGACTAAGTCCAGAAAGAGTGGCTGCGGGTA
>JANOGL010000448.1:0-4899 GCA_031405985.1 Acidobacteriota bacterium
CCCCACGGGAATGGTTTGGCCGCCGTCGGTTCGCGGCATTCTCGTGACCGAAGGAGTTCGCGGCGAAGGCGGTATCTTGAAGAACAGGGAAGGCAAGCGGTTTATGTTTGATGACGTGCCCGAAAATTACAAAGACCAGACCGCGTCTAGCGATGAAGAAGGCTGGCGGTACACGCAGGGCGACAAGTCGGCAAATCGTCCGCCTGAGCTGCTCACGCGCGATCACGTCGCACGCTGCATCAACCGCGAAGTAAAGGCCGGTCGCGGAAGCCCACACGGCGGCGTTTATCTCGATATCGCTTGGATAAAAGAGAAACTGCCGAACGCTGCCGAGCACATCAAAAAGAAACTGCCGTCGATGTATCATCAATTCATACAGCTCGCGAATCTGGATATCACCACAACCCCGATGGAGGTCGGGCCGACGACGCATTACATCATGGGCGGCGTCCGCGTCGATGCCGATACGCAAGCCTCGACCGTTCCCGGCTTGTTCGCGGCAGGTGAATGCGCGGCGGGCATCAACGGCGCTAATCGGCTCGGCGGAAATTCACTTTCGGACCTAATTGTGTTCGGCAAGCGTGCTGGCGAATACGCCGCAAAATTTGCTCAAGAAAATTCGCAAGGCGCAATCAACGCGGACGAAGTCTCCGCTAAAGCAAAAGCCGCACTTGAGCCTTTCGAACGCGATGGCGGCGAAAACCCGTACGCAATACAGCATGATCTGCAGGAGATGATGCAGGCCAACGTCGGCATCGTTCGACATCACGACGAAATGATCGAGGCGCTAAACGGCCTCGACGTTCTTCGTAATCGAGCGGCGCGCACGTTCGTCCCGGGCAATATCGATTTTAATCCCGGCTGGCACACTGCTCTCGACCTTCACAACCTTCTGATCGTCTCTGAGGCGATCACGCGTGCGGCGATCGAACGCAAAGAAAGCCGCGGCGGGCAGTATCGCGCCGACTATCCACAGAAAGATTCTGAGTATGCGAAATTCAATTACTCTTTGAAAAAAAGCACGGACGGCGCGATGGAAATTTCAAAAGTGCCGATAGCGGAAATGCCCGCGAAGTTAAAGCAGATAATTGAGGAAATGGGATGAGAATTTTTAACGCAAAGACGCTAAGAAGCAAAGACGCAAAGAATCCAATTGCTTTCCTTTGCGGCTTTGCGGGCTTTGCGACTTTGCGTTAAGAAAGATTATGAAAGCAGTCTTCAAGATTAGACGCGGCGGCCCGACAGGCGGCGAGATGGTCGATTATCACACCGAGGTCTCGGAGGGAATGGTCGTGCTCGACGCGGTGCATCAGATACAGGCCGAATTGGCGCCCGATCTTGCGTGCCGCTGGAACTGTAAAGCGGGCAAATGCGGCTCTTGCTCAGCCGAGATCAACGGCATGCCAAAGCTGATGTGCATGACGCGGCTCGACACGATCGACATCACAAAACCCGTAACGATCGAACCGATGCGTGCGTTTCCGATGATAAAAGATCTGATCAGCGACGTCAGTTGGAATTACGAAGTAAAAAAACGGATAAAGAAATTCAACCCGCGACCGCCCGACGCCAAGGATGGCACTTGGCGGATGCAGCAATCGGACATCGACCGCGTGCAGGAGTTTCGTAAGTGCATCGAGTGTTACCTCTGCCAAGACGTTTGCCACGTGCTGCGTGATCATGTAAAGCACGAAGAGTTTATCGGTCCGCGATTCCTCGTCTATTCCGCCGCCCTCGAGATGCATCCGCTCGACACCGAAAACCGCACCGAAGAGCTAAAAGAGCTTCACGGCATCGGCTATTGCAACATCACAAAATGCTGCACAAAAGTTTGTCCCGAACACATAACAATTACCGACAACGCGATCATCCCGCTAAAGGAACGCGTCGTTGACGAGCATTACGATCCGATTGGGAAGCTTGTGAAGATCTTTAGAAAGAAGTGATAGTCAGAGACATTTTTTAACGCAGAGCACGCAAAGATCGCAGAGAGAAAAAACGATCCGACTATCTACTCTGCGGTCTCTGCGTACTCTGCGTTCGTACTATTCGTAGCAGGAATGAAATATTCGGCAGAACATTGGGAAGAAAAGCGGCGAAAAGGTTTAGGCCGCTTTCTCTTAATCGACGGCATCTTGCTCACGGGCGGGCCGTTTGCCGTTGTGATGCAGATCGTCGGCTATTTTTTGTTTGGCGACCAATACACGTCTTTCGGCGCTTATTTTACGGCGTCAAAGACTTGGATGACGTTTATGCTGCATGGCGTCGGGTTTGGTTTGGTGATGGGCTTTATTAACTGGCGACGCGGGCGACGCGCGTTTGCAAAGCCGACGGATGACGGGCAAAATGGTGCTTGACGATGTTCGAGCTGAAACCACTTCATCAGGAAGCGATTGCCGCCGCGCTTGAAAAGGCCAACCGCTATCGTCTGCTCAACGAACCCGGTGCCGCCGAGAGCATTTATCTCGACATTCTCGCGGTCGACCCAGACAATCAGGAAGCTATAAAAAATATTGTGCTCGCGATGTCAGATCGCTTTGGTAAAGATTACGCTGTTGGCGACGCGCGAATTTCGGAGTACATCACACGCCTAAAAGACGATTACCAACGCGCGTATTACACCGGCATTATGTATGAGCGGCGCGCAAAGGCCGAGCTTGCAAAAGGCGGCGTCGCGGCCTACGAACTTTTTCGCCAAGCGATGGAATGTTTTGAAAAGGCTGAAGCGATGCGCCCCGTCGGCAACGACGAATCGATCCTTCGCTGGAACGGCTGTGCCCGCATCATCAACCGCAACAACCTGCGTGAGCGCGACATGCCGAACGATTTTATCGAGTAACTGCACACCAAAGTTGCCTGACAGCACAAGCTGTGCGATATTTTACACACACGAAAAATTGCGTTCCTTAGCAGCGATTCGCGTTATCTTTTTACAACCTTGAGGAGAAACAACAATGGCAGGAAAATTTGAACTAAAGCAGGGCGAAAGCGAAAAATACTCATTTAACTTAAAAGCTGGCAACGGTCAGGTAATCTTGACGAGCCAATCATACGACGACAAAGACAGCGCGCTGGGCGGCATCGAGTCAGTCAAGAAGAATGCACCCGATGATGCAAATTACGAGCGTAAAACTTCGACGGCCGGCGATCCGTTCTTCAGCCTAAAAGCGGGTAATGGCCAGATCATCGGCAAGAGCGAGATGTACAAAACGGCGGACGCAATGGAGAACGGCATCGAGTCCGTAAAAACGAACGGGCCGACTGCTGAAATTGCCGACACGACGGCTGGATAATATTTTGAAAATCAATAACTGATCAAAGCCCTTGTTAACGCGAGGGCTTTTTTGAATCAGCCGCGAATGAACACGAATCGACATAAATAAAAACCTCGGTTTTCGCGTAGCTTTCGTGTGGTTTCGTGGTTACTATTTTTTTATGAAACGAACACGTCTCGGTGTCGAAATTCTTTTAGACGACAAAATCGAACTTGTAAAAGGCCAGCGCATCGGCCTCGTCTGCAACCAAGCGTCCGTTTTGCCCGATCTCACGCACGTTGCGGACGTTTTCGCAGAGCGCGACGACATCAATCTCACAACATATTTTGGCCCGCAGCACGGCATTCGCGGCGATGTGCAGGACAATATGATCGAGACCGATCATGCGGTCGACTCGCGGACGGGACTGCCTATTTATTCGCTCTACAGCGAAACGCGCGAACCGACGGAGAAGATGCTCGAGAACGTCGACGTGATCGTTTTTGATATGCAGGACGTCGGCTGTCGCATCTACACGTTTGTCTATACGATGGCGAACTGCATGCGTGCGGCGAAAAAGTTTGGCAAGCGCGTTATCGTCTGTGACCGTCCGAATCCGATCAATGGCGCCCAAGTCGAAGGCAACGTCACCGAAAGAGACTTTACATCGTTCGTCGGCCAGTTCGAGATACCGACGCGGCACGGAATGACGTGCGGCGAGCTTGCCAAAATGTTCAACGAACATTTTGGCATCGGCTGCGAACTTGAAGTTGTCACGATGGAAGGTTGGCGCCGCGAGATGTGGTTTGAAGAAACCGATCTGCCGTGGGTTTTGCCGTCGCCTAATATTCCGACCGTCGATACGTGCGTCGTTTTCCCTGCAACCGTGCATCTCGAAGGCACCGAGCTTAGCGAAGGCCGCGGTACGACAAAGGTTTTCGAGATCAACGGCGCACCGTTCATCGATCCGTATGAATGGAAAGCCGCTCTCGACGCGTACAATTTCCCCGGCGTCACGTTCCGCCCGTGCTATTTTCGCCCGACATTTCAAAAGTGGGCCGATCAAACCTGCGGCGGCGTTCAGCTTCACGTCACAGACAGAAGTACCTTCACGCCCGTCATCGTCGGCATCGCCATGGTCAAAACCGCCCACGATCTCTACACTGACAAGTTCCAGTGGAAACAAGGCGACTACGAATACGAATTCGGCAAAAATCCATTCGACGTCGTGTGCGGGACAGACAAGATTAGAAAAGCGATAGAAAGAGGTGTCTCGCTCAAAGATATGGAAGTTTCGTGGGCGGCAGAACTTGCGGAATTTTTAGAAACACGAAAATCATTCTTGATATACTGAGTTTCATAATGCGAGTCAATTCAAAAGGCGTGGTCACAATACCAGCGAAGATCAGAAAGCAACTTGGAATGCTTCCCGGCACTGAAGTTGAGTTTGTTATTCGAGCTGACTCAGTTCACTTCATCAAGAGGAAGTTAGAGAGTGGTTGTGATAGCAAACCCGAACGTCGCAAGCTTCCAAAGCAAGACTATGGCGGCGTCTAAATCCGAGTCAACCTCCGCTTACGGCGTTAAAGATGTGAATTTCGTTCGATTTTAGCGATGTTTGTAATCCCTTGAGGCGTTTGACGTC
>JANOGL010000471.1:0-3620 GCA_031405985.1 Acidobacteriota bacterium
TAAAGGGCGGCTTCTGTCGTGTATTCTGGCTTGGTGCGTCGATAGGGAACCGGCGCCTTAAAATCTTTCGCAAGCGGCGAATCCGTATCCGGAACTTCTTCGATCGAAGGCTCAAGCGGCGCGTTCCGTTCGTCGTTTTGCGTGGTTTTTATTGTCGAAGCCACTTCTTTTACAAGACTGTCCACTGAATCGTCAAGCAGCTTTGCCGCAGACTCTGGTTTGGCAGCTTCGCGCTTTTCGTTCTTCCAAAATACAAGCCTGCCTGTGCGCGAGCTGACGACGTAAATGTGGGCGTATGTCTCGTAATATTCATCACGACGAAACGCGCTTCGCCGCTGTGTTGCTGATCTTACCAGAACAAAAAATTCGCAGCCGATCGCCGATCCGATTAGTTTTGAATCAGTCGCGGTGAGATTGAATGGCGTCGATGGCGAGACTGAAAGATATGCCGCCACGCTAAGATCGCCGTCGAGCAGATTTACTTTATCTTCAAGGCGTTCTCTAAAACGATTAGCAAAATCTTTGCTTTTCTCTGTTCCATCGGGTGAAAGCAACGCGACCTTTTGCGCTGTGACAGGAAGGAAGAAAATTAACGCAAAGACGCAAAGATGCAAAGGCGCAAAGAAAGCAAAAAAACGTTTGCCGCTCGAAAAAGTTTTCTCAAACCTTAGCGTCTTAGCGTCTTTGCGTCTTTGCGTTAAAAGCTCTTTAGTTATTGTGATAAAGTTTGCCGATCTCATCTTTTAGCTCCGCCGGAAAACAAATCCGGTGGATGCGATAACCTTCCTGCAGGCCGCGAACCGCTGGACTGACTGCCGATATCTCGCGGATTGCCGGCCGCGAAAAACCTTCCTCCACATAAATCAGATTCTTAGCGTCTGTCGAGTCTTTTGAGTAGAAAGAGTACGGAGCATTGCCGGCGCTGTCCTCGATAAAATAATATTCAGGGTCGAAACCGGCGTTCTCAACAACTTTACCCGCCGACGCAACAAACTTAGCGCGCGCTTCTTCAGGCATGTCGAGATCGAACGCCTTGAACAAACGCCTGTTGAGAAAACGCGACGCGAGGTCGCTCAGTATTTTATCGTCAGAGTGCTGCCAACGTTTTATGCTGAACATCACGTCTGTATCGTCGAGCGCAAGATGCTCCTCTAGTTTCAATTTTTCGCCCGCTAGAATTTTCTGCATCGGCGTATCGCTCTCGTTCCATACGTCACCATCTTTATACAAATGAAGAGCGCGCTTTAACAGCACACGCAAAACCGCCTCAGCCGAGCGCAGCGTGCGATGAAAATAAACCTGCCGATACATGTAGTAGCGAGCTTGCAGATAGTCCTCGACTGCATATTTACCTGGTGCCGAGATGTATAGATGGTCGTCTTTTTCGTTTATCTCGATTGACTTAATGATCCATTCGAGATCATAGATGCCGTACTTCGCTCCGGTCATTAAGCTGTCGCGAAGAAGATAATCCATGCGATCGACATCGAGCTGCGAAGATACGAGATGACCGAGCGCGTGCGGCTTGAAATCGCCGCTAATAATTTTAGCGACACTTTGTTGCAGCTCAGGCGAGTATTCTGCGAGCAGTTTTCCGATGTGCGTCTCGCCACTCAAAACCGCCTGAATTGTAAATTCTTCGTGATGAAAGCCGAGTATCGATTCGACAACGTGCGAGAACGGCCCGTGGCCAACATCGTGAAGCAAGGCCGAAACACGAACCGCAGTCTGCGCTTCGGGTTGTAGGTCATACGTCAGCCGCAGCTTCGCGATCATCCGCCCGGCGAGATGAAAGGCACCCAAGCTGTGAGTGAAGCGCGAATGCTCCGCCGATTGATAAGCAAAATACGCCAGTCCAAGCTGCCTGATCCGCCGCAGCCGCTGAAACTCCGGCGTGTCGATCAACGAAATAACAAGCTTCCCCTCATCCGTGTCGGTATTAACACGGATGATGTTATGCACAGAATCTCGATATATTCTTTCTGACAGTATTTTGTACCTCTTCTTTTTCAATAGATTTTGGAGTTTAGGGCAACATTTATCAAGTTAGCGGACAAAAAATTGAATATGAAGATATGATTTGGTGATATAGTATCTAACCACTCAGTGATTTTTTTCATCAGAAATTTGGAGGTTGATATGAAACCATCGAGCAGGCCAATTGCTATTAAAATGGTTTTTGGTTTATTTGTTCTTGTCGTTCCTTTCTTTTTCTCTCAAAATACTTCAGCTGCCAACACCGTCGCCGGCTTTATTTACGACACAGCGCGGAATCCGTTACCGGATATCGATGTTGAGTTGTTGGATGAATACTATCGGCAGTTACCGAACGGACGCAGGAAAACCGATAGCGCTGGCCGATATCAATTCGACGGCTTGAATGACGGAAATTATACCGTACGGGTTTTTGCCTTCCGTTACGACCTAGAGGACCAATCCCAATATGTTGAAATAAAAAGTATTAGTGCTCGTCCCGGAGAGGCCGGCAGTTCGTACAATCCAGTTGATTTTTATTTGCAGCCGCGAAAGGGTGGATTGAGAGAACTTGAATTAAGCGTGATTTTCGCCCAGGATGTCCCAAAAGACGCGGAAAAAGTCTACAAGAAAGCAATTGACGATCTTTCAAAAAAGAAGGCGGATGAAGGATTTGCAGGGTTGCAAGAGTCAATTAGGCTGTTTCCAAATTACTATAAGGCAATTTACCGTCTAGGGATGGAGCTATTTTCGAGAAAACAATATCTGGATGCCGCGCTCTCGTTTATAAAGGCGGCGGAAATCAATCCGAAAAACGCTCTGTTGTTCTATTATGCAGGTTACGCTCTGCATAGCGGAGGTGAAATATATAATAAATCCGCGCTGACCGCTCTTAACCAAGCGCTCACACTTGCTCCCGGCTCGGCTCCAGTACTTTTGCAACTCGGGAAGGTCGAACGAGCGCTCGGCAAATTTGTCGAAGCAGAAAAGCATCTTCTAAGGGCTAAAAAGCTCTCACCGACCACTGTGCCCGAAATACATAAGGAACTCGCTCAGCTTTACGCCAACGACCTTAAGAAATATAAGGAGGCTGCTGATGAACTTGAGCAATATGTTAAGGCAAGCAAACTCAGTGATGCCGACGAGGCCAAGACAAAGCAGCTGATCGCGAATTTGCGTTTGAAGGCTCAAAAACAAGCTGGTAATTAAGATAATCAAAGGCTAAGAATTGCGTGTTGAACCTATATTCGTTTCGCGCTGGAGGATGAGAACATTCCAGCGTTTCTTATCCTTTTTTAGAAACGGAGGCAACTGGAAACAAGCGGCGGATTTGTCAGTACTCAGTGAATTCAGTGGATAGAGACAGAATGGATGGGCAACCAATCTTCGCACCAAGTTTTCGAATCCCTATCGGTATTCAATTATCGGTTCTGTTTTTCAATCAATAAAAAAGCCTGCCCTCAAACTGGGGCAGGCTATATAAGGTTCTCCTAAATCAATAAGGTCTAAAAGGAGAAACGGGCTCCAAAGCTGACAACGCGCGGCTCCTGGAAACCACTGGCCAGGCCATAGGTATTCCTTCTCTGATTCGTCAGCGAAGTCGTCGCTTTTGCAAGGAAGTTGTTGACTAATGTGCGGACGCCGGA
>JANOGL010000480.1:0-12257 GCA_031405985.1 Acidobacteriota bacterium
TCTGTTCGTATTTCTCGCGATACGGCGGATAATGCAGCACGGAGTAAACATAATGAAAGATGTCCTCCTTGCTCAACCCTTTCGCCCCACGCCGGGCAAATTCCTCGACCGCCCAATCGGTGATGTTGTCGTGTTTTTCGGTCTTGTTCTCATAACGATAGAGAGGCATCGTTTTGACACCTCCCGCCGCGTTACTGAGGGAATTTAGGTCGTTGATAGAGCTAAAAGCTAGTGCCGAAAATGGGATTACAGTATCTATTCCAATATAGCCAATACAAGGATTTTCGCTATTGTATTCCTCACCGAACAACCATTTGTGATTTACCGTGAGTCGATCATTCAAAAGTTTTTCCGCATAAAAGAACCGATGGTTAAACGGTCGGTAGAATGATTTACATATCTTCTTTTCATCAAATAAAATTGCTTTTCTATTATTAAAATTTGATTTTAGGGAATCGCTCCACTTGATCGTTTTGGGGAATTCTTGATTACCAGTCTTTAACAAATTATTGTATTCATCTGTCAAGAATAGAATCCTTTCCTTCAGATCATTTCTGCTCAAATCGTAAACCCACTCATCGCGATTTGTAGCCACTCCAAATGAATAGAATGCAAAAATGGCCTCGCTGTTTTCCCCAGTCTTTACTTCTTTAGAAATTATTGGAATTAAGGTATCGAAATCGTTATCTGACTGATTTATCCAATTATGCTTCTCATCCGGGTTTACTCTTTCGAAGGCAATTTTCGAGATCGGATTTTCACGCAGCCAGGCGAGTTTTTCGCCCTTACGCCAAAAATCGTCCATCGCCACGTAAAATATTTTTGCCTTTCGTTTCATAACGCCTTCATCGCGTAGCGATGGTCGATTGTAGCCGTGGTGTTTCAACCCACGGTAAAGGAAACAAAATCAATTCTTCGTCGCAGTGTGATTGTAGCCGTGGGTTTTTAACCCACGGAAAGGTGAACAATACATCCGCGTCGCGTCAGCGACGCACGAATAAAATCGTCAAAATGAATCGTCCGTCGCTGACGCGACGGGAACCTTTCGATCAAACAACCGTTGCGTGAAACGCCACGTCTACATTCGTAACACCGCTACGCGGTGAAAACCTCAAATCAACCGCCGCTCCGCGGTGAAAACCCTATCCGAATATATACCGTTCGTCGTATTCGATCTCGTGCAACGTCAACAATTCAATGTATTCTTCTTCGAACGTCTGTTTTTCGTGATGTTTTCGTTGGTTCTTGATGTATTCAACAACCTTTGACGCGTGCGATTTACAGACCGAAAAAACACCAAACCCGTCTTGCCAAGCAAACTTATTCAAATGTTGAAATTCATTATGGATCCAATGTGACGAGCCGCCCTTGATATATTGAGCGATTTGACTCGGAGCGATTGATGGCGGCGAACTTGTCAATGCGTGAATATGATTGTCGATTCCGCCAACCTGTAATGCTGTCATATTATGCTTTCGAGCAATTCCGCCGATGTATTCCCAAACACGCTCTTCGACATCAGGCGTAATGAGATCGACGCGATTCTTGGTACTGAAAACGATATGGTTGTAACAATGAGAATATGTGTTTGCCATAATATTCATACGGTCGCTAACGCGACGCGGATTATTGTTGTTGATTCCGTTCCGTGGGTTGAAACACCACGACTACATTCGATCCACCGCGACGCGGTGAAAACTAATCGATCTGTTCTTTCTTCACCAAAAACATAATCGCCACTCCCGTCTGGATGCCGAAAACATTATGCGACGTGCCGGCGATCTTTGGGTTGGCGCGCACATCGGATTTCGTGTCGATGATGTAAACAAAATCGAACTCGTCTTCGACGATTTTGCGAAATCCGTCGAATGTCCTCGAATCTATAAACGAACGGTTTGTCACAAACGCGATGATGCCGTTCTGATCGATCCTGTCCATCGCCCAACGATAAAAACGCGCATACATGTCATAGACCTTTGTCTTTTGAGCCGTCGATTCTCGGACAAAGGTTTCTTTTATTCGTTTGTCGATATGGTCATAAGGGCGATTTTTATTAAAGTCGTTGAAATTTGCCTGATTCGCGTTGTACGGCGGATTGCCAATGATAACGCTGATCTTTTTTTCGTTCTGCCGCTTGATGCGGTCGGCGTTCTCCGAGCTTATACCGTATGCGAACGAGTGCTGGCCTTTGTGTTCGAGCGCCGCGATGTTATCAAGCGTGTCCACAAAACAAATGTTTTTGAACTCGACGTAATCGCCTGTTTTCTGCTGATACGAATATTCGATATTTAAATTCGCGATGTAATACGGCAATATGGCGACTTCGTTAGCGCTGATTTCTTTTTCATACTTGAAAGCCAAATCGTGCGGGCTGAGATGCTCGATTATTTCCGCGATGAATGTTCCGGTTCCGGTTGCCGGGTCGAGGATTTCGACATTTTTGTCGCCCAATGATTTTCCAAAATGTTCTTCGAGCAGCCAATCGGTGCTCTCGATCATAAATTTGACGATCTCGTTCGGTGTGTAAACAACGCCGAGCCGGTCGGCGCCTTTCGGGTTATAGACTTTGTAGAAGTTTTCGTAAATGTTTTTTAGAAACTTTTGCTTTTCGTGATGATCGGCAAGGCCCGCCGACGCATCGCGAATCGTGTCGTAATACGATCTGATCTGCGACAGATGCTGCTGACGAACGCCGTAGGTCATGAAGGTGTCAAGCACGCCTTCGAGTTCGCGGGCGATATTGTTGAATTTGTGAAAATTTGCGTTGCCAAAGACGTTGTTAAAAATGTCTTCGGTCAAGATATGCTGGATCAGCATTTCGCGAATATCTTCGAGTGTGATTCCCGGGTTGATCTCGCTCTTTGCAAGCGTGTGAAAACGGTCGCGTTTGTCGATAAACGCTGCGTTCCGCGTCGTTTCGCTTTCGATCAGATCGCGAAGATCAGCGACAATCGCCGGAATGTCCTGCTTAAACTTTTCGAGCGCTTTGTTAAAGTTTTGGACTATCGACGGCTCGTAATTGATGAAGTGTTCGAGAATCGAATCCAGAGCGTCGGCATCCTTCATCGGGACGCGCTGAACCATTTGGCCTTCCTGAAAAAGAACTGCTTCGTTTGTGTCTTCGAATAAAATATTTGAGTCAGGATAGCCGTCGATGTTCAGCTTTTTATTGATCTCAACATCGATGTCGTCTTTAGAATCCTTCGATTCCCAATAACCGAACTCAAAACGAGTTGCGTTCTTGAGAACGCCGTCGGGATAAACAGTGTTTCCTTTCTTTCCATTTACGCCGATCTCTTCGACGAGCAGCAGATTTCGCCGATCTGCGTAGGAATTAACAAGCGTGGCAAACGCGCGGCGGATCGACGTTTCATTGTGCGAACCGCCGAAACGTATCAGCTTGTCCAGTTGGTTGTAGTAGGAGTTGATTGACTGTTTGGACATCGTTTGAACTTAATTGGATTCGAATTTATCGTCTCTGTCGCGACGTGAGGATTATACAACGAAGGTCTGGATAATTGTGAGTGGTGAGTGGTGACCGATGAATTTACTTTTCGCCTTTTCGATCGTTTCGATGATCTTGCGGACGTGGTAGCACGCCATCAGCGCCAGGCGTTCGTCTCTACCTCCGATATCCGGATGCAATTCTCTCAGCAGTGGTGAGAGTTTTTGACTGCGGCATCGTTATCTTTATCTTCGTCGCAGAGCGACGGTTCGATTGTAGCCGTGGATTTTAATCCACGGAAAGAAAGGTTAATTATACGGATCGCGTCGCGTACGCGACGCACGAACAAAACCATCAAAATTGATCGTCCGTCGCGTACGCGACGGGAACATTTTTTCCTCTTTTCCGTGGCGTCAACGCCACGGCTACATTCATAACACCGCTACGCGGTGACGATGCCCGTACGTTGTTGATTTAATTGGTGCCGTCTACAAGACTTGAACTTGTGACCTATCGCGTGTGAAGCGAGTGCTCTACCACTGAGCTAAGACGGCGTTGCTGAATTCAAAAGCAAAAAGTCAAAAGGCAAAATTCTTGATTTTAAATCGACGGATCGGCTGGTTTTGCCGGGCGATTTTCGTCGGTTGCCTTGATCGAACTCAGGCTCGAATCGAAATAAAAGTGCCGCGAACCGGTCGCGCCCACGCCATCGGGAACCTGCGGGTCTGCGTTTACCGAATAGGACGCTGGCTGACTGTTCGATGAGGGAGTGACGACCATAGTGTAAATATAACCGTTAACAACCGGATTCTCGCCCGCAAACTTTTCGTCGAGCCCTGCTTTCGCGATCAGATCGTCGAATTTAGCAAAATTGCCTCGATTTCGCGCCGCGTACTGAGCCTGAAATTTACGAATGTTATCGACCTGCTGCGCGGCGGCAGCTTCGTTACCGGCGCGGTTCGCGGCTTGCCAACCGATGGCGCCAACGCCGATCAAAAGGCCGATGATCGCGATAACGATCATCAGTTCCAGCAAGTTAAACCCGCGTTGGTCATGCCGGCGAACTCTCAAATTATTGCTCATAAAAATCTCATACCGTCCCGTTCTCAACACGAAAACATATGCCTCAAGTTTCAAAAGTTTAGTGTGTTTTGACGCGAAATTCAATCAAACAGTTGTTGCCCGGGCGTGAACTTGACCCGAGTGAGATGCGTATCTCAAACAAAGCACGCGTATTTTACGCATAAAACATTGAAATAATAGCGTTTTAGGGTTAAATTCTTGTCATATTCAGGCATGCGGTGGTGTATTCATCACGTGAGCGTTTTTCGATGCTGAAAATGAACGAGAGTATCGACATTTTTGTGGACATAATGTCCGAACATACAGCGACGGCAGCGGCGAATGAGAAGATCGAGTTTGAAGAGGCGTTCACGCTTCACCATCGAACTGTCTTTCGCGCGGCTCGCTCGGTCGTGCATGACGCCGCTTTGGCCGAGGATGTCACTCAGGAGACGTTCCTTCGTCTTTATAATCACCAAGACTCGATCAAAGACGGCGAAATGCTCCGGCCGTGGCTAATTCGCGTAGCGATAAATGTCGCAAAGAATACGATTCGCGCTACAGTTAGGGCGAACACGCGCGATGAAAATTACGTCAAAGAGTCGGGTGACAACACAGCTCGTTCGATCGAGATCGACTACGAGGAGCACGCCGGCGTCAACGAGATCTATCGTGCGCTCGGCAAGATCAAAGAGCCGCTGAGAAGCTGCCTGATCTTAAAACAGCAGGGCCTCTCATATAAAGAGATCGCGGGCAGCCTCGACCTGAACGAGTCGAGCATCGGCACGTTTGTCGCACGGGCGAGAGCAGAATTCGCCCGAATCTACGCCCGTGGTGGGTAAAGATACGTTATGAAAAACGATTGTTTGGATATTGGCATGATTCAGTCCTTTTTGGACGGCGAACTCGCAAGCGGCGAGATGACACGCGTCTCGACGCATGTCGCCGGATGCGATTTGTGCGCTGTGATGCTCGCACAGGCCGAAGATGAATCAGCGATCGTCTTTCCCGCACTTGAGCGCGAATTCGACACGCTCGTGCCGACCCAACGCCTTTGGAATCGCATAAACAAATCTATCGCTATTGAAAAGCAACAAGCTTCAGTTTGGGAAAAGGCATATGCGTTTTTGGTGACAACTTTTGCCTCTCCCTCGATCACAATTGCGGCGGGATTGCTTATCGTCGCGGGCGTTTTTGCGATGCTGATGATAAATCGCTCGCCTGTGCCAACGAACGTTGGCGTAACTGAAACGACTCCGAGATTCGATCAGCCTTCATTCGTAACTACAAACGCCGCGCCGAATTTTAATGACGAGAAGGCAGCCTCATCGGCTTCGACGACCTCAGGTCGCGCCGAACGAGCTTCTTTTAGGACTGAAGAGCGCCGACCAAATCTTCGGCCCGCGGATTATAGACCGCAATCTACGTCGCCTACGTCAGCTACAACAGCCGACTACATGGCCGGCGAAGAGAGTTATGTAAGAACCATTTCTAACCTCACAAAAACCGTTGATGAGCAAAAAGCGGGTGGCGTTTTGCGACCATCGCAACGGGTGGCATATGAGCGCGACATGGCCGTCGTTGACGATACGATCACGAAAATGCGCTCCGCTCTTCGACGCAACCCGAAGAACGAATCGGCTAAACAAGTTCTCTACTCGTCTTACCAAAACAAGATCGACCTTTTGAATGCCGTCGCGCAAAAAGAGGAGCTGATCGCAAGTCGTTAACTTAAGCGTAATTAATGAAAAGCTTCATCTCAACAATCTTAACGGCCGTATTTTTTGCGGCCATTATCGGCGGTTTAAGCGGCAACGCGGTCGCACAGTACTCGCTGCCCAAAACGTCGGTCGCCGAGCCGGTGATTGCAGAGTTCGAATATTTCGGCGGTGAAAATTACGAACGTGCGATCGCCGTTTCGCCGAACGTCAACGTCTCGCTCTGCGTCATCGAAGGCAAATTGGCGATCAACGGCTGGCGTCGCAACGAAGTGCGGATCTATGTTCATCACGGAACTAAATTTGGCTTTAAAGTTTTAGAAAAAAGTTCTACAGACGCGAAACCAGTTTGGATCTCGGCCTACAGCCAAGTCACAAAAGGCGGAAAGACAGGTACGTCGGACTGCATTCGCGGTGAAACAGTTGAGATCGATCTTCCGGTCGGAGCTACCCTCAACCTCAAAGGCGAGTCGATCGACACGACCATCGACACGATAAAAAAAGTTAGCGTAAAAACTGCCGGTGGCGACATCACCGTGCGAAATGTGAGTAACGGCGTTAACGCGTTCACCTACGAGGGCGATATCACTGTCGAAGAGTCAAAAGGCGCGTTGACGCTCGACAGCACGAACGGCAATATCGTTGTCTTCGAAGCCGGGCCAAGCGAGATCGGCGACGTCTTCAAAGCAAAAACAAACAGCGGCGCAATCTCACTCCAGCGACTACAACACCGGCAAATCGATGTTTGGTCAATTTCGGGCTCGGTCGTTTTCGATGGCGATATTTTGAATGGCGGCTCTTACAGTTTCGGGACGAACAATGGCTCTCTTAGACTGACACTGCCGCAAAATTCGGCCTTTCAGTTATTGGCAACTTACGCGTTCGGTAATTTTGCATCCGAATTACCGTTAAAAGTCCTCACTGAAAACGACAGAGAAGGCCCTGTCCGCAGCATAGTCGCCAACATCGGCGGCGGCGGCGACGCGATCCTGAAACTCACAACTAACGCCGGCCTCATCGGTATAAAAAAACAGTAACTTAAACTTTGCCGCCTTTTGCTTTAAACTTGATGGTGAGGCGACATGCATATCTCTAAGATCGAGCTTGAGAACATAAAATCTCACGTACGCTCGACTTACAATTTTCAGCGCGGCACGACCGCGATCACGGGCAAGAACGGCGCCGGCAAGACGTCGATCATCGAAGCCGTCGCGTGGGCGCTGTTCGATCTGCTCGAGTATAAAAAGGAGGATTTTGTCCGTCGCGGCGCAAAGAAAGGCTCGGTGCGCGTCACCTTCGAGAGCAGCATCGACGAGCGCGAATACGTCGTTTACCGCGACAGCGGCGCTGCCTACCACGTGACCGATCCGCGTTTGCAAACACGTATCGCCGATAAAAGAGAAGAGGTCTTTCGATTTCTCTGGCAGCACCTCGGCCTCGAACCCGGAACTGATCTGCGCGTCCTTTTTCGTCAAGCTATCGGCGTCCCGCAAGGCACATTCACGGCGATTTTTCTCGAAGGGGCAACAGAACGCAAAACTGCATTCGACCGCCTTCTCAAGGTCGAAGAATACCGTCAAGCGGCCGAAAACTTGCGCGACACTTCGCGTTTTATCGATAATGGCCTCGTCGAATCGCGGGAGACTATCGCCCGCATCGAGGGCGAGCTTTCACGTTCTAAAACTGTCGGGGATGAATACAAATCGATAGCGAAACACGCAAGATCGCTCGCCGCTGAAATTAAGACAATCGCCGCCAAAGTTAAAGAACACACACTGCGTGTGAAGCAGCTCGATGAAAAGGAACGTAGCGTTTCGAGCCTGAAATCCGCCGTCGAACGCAGCATCACAGCACGCGAAAAAGCTGAGTTGATAGTGAGCCAAGCCGAACAAGCTCTGTCGCGTTCGAACGAGGCGCTCGCCAAGCTCGACGCCGTCCGCGCCGAGCACGAACGTCACGGAGAGACACTCGGACGCCTAAAAGACCTCGAGAGTAAACGCGCGGCACGCGACCGAATCAGGTTCGAACTCGCCAAGACCGACGCAGCGATTGTTAATGTCAAGGCCGACCGAAACCGTATCGAACACGAACTGCAGAAATTGATAGCCGCAGGACAGAAAATCGAAACTTTGCGTTCAAAGGCGATCGAGCAAAGTGCTATCGAGAAAGAAATCGACGATTTAAAAAATCACGCTGCCGCCGCACGCACTGCGAACGAGCGGATCGATAGTATTGAGCGAGAATTAAACCGGCTTCGTTCCAAATTCACGAGCAATCGCGACAAACTCCTTTCGATTCAGGATCAAGCTCCGCAAAAGCAGATCGCCGAACTTGAAACGTTACATTCTGAGCTTGAAAAGAGTTATAGCGACCGACGAACTGAGATCGAGGGCGAAGGAAAGGAGCTTACCGAAAAGAAAAGATCGCTTGAGCAACGCCTCGGTGAACTCGAAAGTCTCGAGCAGAAGATCGCAAAGGCACATACGCAGTTGAGCAAACTCGTCGATCCGGCAGCGCAAATTCGCGTGTTAGAAAAAGAGATGTTGCGCGAACCCGAGACTCGCGCAAGTCTGAGCGATGTCGAGAGCAATCTCGAACGGCTCGAAGCCGAGCGGCGTCAATTCGTCGAACAGCTCGAGGATTTTGCAAATTTCGATGAAGAGTGGAAACGAATTTCGGACGAACGCGACAAAACTGTCGCCGCGCATCGCGCGTTTATCGCAAACGAAAATGAGGCTGCCGTTCTCGAACAGCGAAAAGCAGAACGCGCGAAAGTAGAAAGCAAATTGAACGAAACAGTTACAGCAGTTGAAGCCGCCGAACGTGACCTGGCCGCAGCAGGAATTGAGTACGATGCGAAGCAACACGCCGACGAGCGCACGGAATTGCGTAGCGCCGAGCGGCGATCAGCCGAGTGCCAAGCAACATTCAATGCTGCAAAAGATCGCGAGGCCCAACTTTCGGCGGAAATTGCACAATTTGCCGAATTGCGAAAAACCCTCGCTGAGACGTTCCTTGAAAAAGAACGGCTAATGAAAACCGGCGAGACGACCGCGTTCATCCGCAACACGTTGAAAGAAGCCGCTCCGCGTGTTGCGCGAAATTATGTTTATCACGTCTCTATCGAGGCGAATATGATGTTTCGCGAGATCACGGGCGGCGCAGAGCGCACCTTAAAATGGGGCGACGATTATGCGATCTCATTAGAAGAAGATGGTTTTGACCGGCCGTTTCAAAGCCTGTCGGGCGGTGAACAGATGGCCGCGGCGCTTGCCGTGAGGCTCGCTTTGCTCAAGCAACTCAGCGATATTCGCATCGCGTTCTTTGACGAGCCGACGACAAACATGGACGAGGAACGGCGAGAGAATTTTGCGCTAGAGGTCGGCCGGATTAAAAATTTCGATCAGCTTTTTGTCATCTCGCACGACGAAACTTTTGACAATTACGTCGATAATGTTCTGCACATAGAAAAGTCGCCGCTCATTTCGGCGCAGGCGGCGTCATGAAAAAAGTAACGATAGTTTGCGACGGTTCGAGTCTCGGCAACGGGCAGGCAAATTCGCGCGCAGCTGCCGTCGCCTTGCTAGGTTTCAAAGGTTTGTGGAAAGGAGTTGGCGAGTATCTCGGCAACGCGACAAATCAGCAAGCGGAGATCGCCGCCGCCTCGATCGGTCTTGAAAATCTTAAAGAGCCTTGCATCGTCATGCTGATGTCCGATTCGCGCTACGTCGTTGAGACAATGGGCGGTACGTGGAAACGCAAAACAAATCACGAATGGTGGCAACGGCTCGAAAAAGCTGCAGCTAGGCATCAAATAACCTGGCAATGGGTAAAGGGCCATGACGGCCATGAGATACAAGAAGTCGCCGACGAGATGGCGCGCACGATCGCATCGCAAGGCCGTGTCGATCAGGACATGCTCGACGACGCCGTCGTTGATATCGGAGTGAAGGAAATTTAAACCGCAGAGACGCTGAGACGCCGAGAAAAACTTTAAAAATGGCAGTATTTGTATTTATGAAGAACGAGCGATCCAATCGTCGAAAACGATTCATCGTCTTTCTTCAATTATCTCTGCGTCTCTGCGTCTCTGCGGTGATAATGCCCCTTTTTATTCTCGCCACCTTTGCACAAACTCGCGTGAGTGATGGCTGGGTCTGGCAAAACCCTTTGCCACAAGGCAACCCACTGTATTCAATTCACTTTGCCTCGGATAAAGACCACGGTCTCACCGTGGGCTCCGACGGCACGATCCTGAAAACTGAAGACGGCGGTTTTACCTGGAAGACTCAGTTCGCGCCGACGGATGTAACCCTGTCGGGCGTCTTTCTCCGCGACAAAAACAATGCCGTCGCTGTCGGTGCCCGCGGCACGCTCATCTCGACAACGAACGCCGGAAAGGAATGGCGGCAGGTTGCTATCGACATCCGCGATCACCTTTACGGAATAAAATTCACCGGTAGCGAGCTCAAAACAGGCTGGGTTGTCGGAACATATGGTCGTGTTTTAAAAACGACAGACGGCGGAGCGACTTGGAAATCACAAACGTCCGGAACGCAAGACCAGCTATTGAATATCGAGGCTTTCGATGATGCTCACGCCGTTTCCGTCGGCATGGGTGGCGTTGTGTTGACGACCTCGGACGGTGGCGAGAACTGGAAAAAGTCCGATCCGTGCGCGGGAACACTCGTCTCCGACGCGTCCTTTATTTCGGCGACGACGATTGTGGTTGCCGGCTACAACGGCTGTGTCGCGCGCAGTGTCGATGCAGGCGAACATTGGACGCGCATCGAAACTTTCAGCCGCGCGGATATGCTTTCGATTGCCTTTACAACCGAAGGCAACGGTTCGATGACCGACGCAAACGGTATGGTTTGGCTTACGTCGGACGAAGGCACGACGTGGCTGCCGTTCAACGTTCGCACAAATCCGCGGCTTGTATCGCTGCATTTCGCGGACAAATTCATCGGCTGGGCAGCTGGTGAAAACGGTCTGATCCTGCGCACAAATGACGGAGGTTTTAGCTGGCAGCGTCTGAGCGAAGGTGGCCGCGAAGACGTCAACGACATCACTTTTTTGAATGACGATATCGGCCTCGCCGTCGGGTCGCGCGGACGCGTGTGGCTGACCAACAACGCCGGCCGAGAATGGCTGCCGGTTTTTGCCGACACGAACGCGAACCTTGATTCGATCTCATTTTACGACGGAGACAAGGGCTTGATCGTCGGTGACGGCGGAGTAGTCATGCGAACTAACAACGGCGGCGCAAGCTGGGGCAAGGGCGTGTCGAATGTCACCGAAGACTTGCTCGCCGTAACATTGCTGACCGACAAGGTCGGTTTCGCCGTCGGAGCAAATGGCTTGATCTTGCGAACAGATACGGGCGGGGCGTATTGGGAACAAGTCGCGTCGGGCACGCGCGCATGGCTCGAGGACATAAAGTTCGCCGATACAAAAAACGGCGTGATCGTCGGGGACAAAGGAACGATTTTGCGCACGACCGATGGCGGAGTGACGTGGGAAAAGATCAAGACAAGCGTCGCGGACAATCTTTACGCGGTTAGTTTTTATAACGAGAAGAACGGCTTTGCTGTGGGCGGCAGTGGCATCACGCTTCGCACGACTGACGCCGGTGCAACCTGGCAAGATCAAGAGTCGCCAACGAAAGCGAATCTATTCGCGGTTCAGGCATTCGGCACTTCGAGTGCGATCGCCGTCGGCGAGCTTGGCACGATCGTCGTCACCGAAGACGCAGGTAAAACCTGGGCTGCGCAGCCGGGCGTCACAAGCAAAGTGCTGCAAGCAATCGTCTATCGCGGCGGCAACCGTCTCTGGGTCGCGGGCCGCGGCGGCACACTGCTCAAACGAACCGAACCGCTAAACCCACGCGTCATAGCACAGCCGTCTATAAAACCGGTATTAAGATCATCGACCCGTCGCGCAAAACCAAAACCTCGCACGCCGCTCGTCACAGTCACCGACGACGGCGACATTCCGCTCGCCGTGCCGCAAAAGAAACCATAAAACGTTGC
>JANOGL010000495.1:0-4160 GCA_031405985.1 Acidobacteriota bacterium
TGCAGCTGACCGTGATCGGGCGCTACAAAAACACGAACGACCTCAACAACATCACGCTGCGTCTGGCCGGTAAGAGCGGCAAGGAATCGCGCAGCTTTAGCTACAACAATCTCGATTTTCCTGTGCGAAACGAGGACAACAACTTTCTGCCGCGACTGTGGGCGAGCCGCCGCGTCGGCTGGCTGCTCGAGCAGATTCGCGCAAACGGCGAGTCGAAAGAGGT
The DNA here is from genome assembly GCA_031405985.1 of Acidobacteriota bacterium. Lineage (GTDB taxonomy): Bacteria > Acidobacteriota > Blastocatellia > Pyrinomonadales > Pyrinomonadaceae > OLB17. The sequence goes on from JANOGL010000495.1 coordinate 224, forward strand.
TCGCGACGAAGTCGTCGAACTCGGCACGCGCTATGGTCTCGTGACGCCATATACTTCGTATTTGGCGACCGACGGATCGATGGCGAATTTCCGCCAAGACGCGCCGATGGCTGCGGATGCGATGCGCGCCGGTGCGGCAAAAGCTGCTGAAAAGAAAGGAGCGGGCGCCGTGCAATTGAGCGTCCAGCAAAACTCAATGCAGATGAACACGCAAGTTGTCGCCGCTGACGACAAGGACGAACGCGAACAAATTGTCCTACGCAATTCGGCGCAGAATCAGTTCGTGGCGAACAAAAACTTTATCAATCAAAACAGCGTGTGGATCGACTCAGAGTTTTCAGCCGATGCTAAGCTGTCCGAGACTTCGATTAGGTTTGCAAGCGACGATTACTTCAAACTTGTCGAGCGCGAACCGGAACTTGCTCAGTATCTCTCGCTCGGCGAACAAGTCGTCGTCGTGTGGAAGGGAAAGGTTTATCGGATCACGAAGTAGCGTGTCAGTAGCCCGACTGTAAAGGAGAGCTCCTACAATGCTAACGGGCGCCCTTACTCACGTTCGGGCTACGGACACAAAGCAGTAAACCGCAACTGAGGAATTAACATCCGACAAGGTGATTTTTGGCCAATGAAACATTATTCTAAGGTCACGGATCACCTTTTCCTTTGCGATCTTTGCGTCTTTGCGGGAAAAAGTTTCACACCAAGCCGTAAAAGACGCAAAGAGACCGAATCTATGTCGAAACACGTTTTATTATCTTTTTTATTGATGTTGATAGGCTGCTCGAATCTTTTCGGTCAGCCCGGTTGGATCTCGCAGCAGGCGAATTTGAAGGGCGATCTCGTCGCCGTTTATTTCACTTCGTCCGATAAAGGCTGGGTCGCGGGCGACGAAGGCTATCTCGCTTCGACGACTGACGGCGGTCGGACTTGGGCGCAATATTCGCTCAACACAACTGAGAACATAAACGAAATTTACTTTCGCAACGAAGACAACGGCTACCTCGTCGCCGGGCGAAAGATGTTCATCACGCGCGACGCGGGACGCAGTTGGCAAGACATCCGCATCTATCGCAGCGGTGAATTCGGGTCGGCACAGCCTGATTTTTTGAGTATCAGATTCTCCGACAAAAAACGCGGCTACGTTATCGGCTCGCTTATCAAACGTGTCGGTAAAGATGACATCGTTGTCGATTCGCTGCTGATGCGAACCGAAAACGGCGGCGACACTTGGAAGCGAATCGCATTGCCGACGAAGTCCGAGCTTTTCCACCTTGATTTTGACGGCAACTCGCGCGGCTGGATCGTCGGGGATGACGGCGTCATTCTCGCTTCGACGGACGAGGGGAATACCTGGATAAAACAAGACTCGGGCACAAAGGCGTCATTATTTAACGTCGATTTTCGCGACAGCAAAGAGGGTTATATCGTCGGCGGTTCGGGCGTGATCTTGCGAACCTCGAACGGCGGTGCGACCTGGGAAAAAGTCGAAACAAACTTCAAAACAACGCTCTTACGCGTCGATTTTGCCGATGACAAAAACGGCTGGGTCGTCGGCAAGGGTGGCAATATTCTCCGCTCCGGGGACAAAGGCAAAACCTGGACGCGTCAGGAGATCAACACGCGTGAACACCTCTACGGCCTCTACATGGACAAAAAATACGGCTGGGCCGTCGGCGAAAAAGGCCTGATCCTCAAATATAAAAAGTGATAAAGGGGAAAAGTGAAAGAGTGAAAAAGTGAAACCGCGGGCTTTGGCCGTTCTACGCCTTTCCCCTTTTCCACTTTTCCACTTTCCCCCCTCTCTGTGGTATATTTCATAACGAATTCCAGCAGTTTTGCGTAAATACATCAAGTTAATTGATAACGATCAGTTTTTAGGAGGAACACGATAATGAGAGAGCGGTTTTTCAAGGCGTTCGCGCTATTTGCATTTTTGTTCGCGCTTGCAAGCGCGGGATTTTCACAGGGCACAACTACCCGAATCACGGGCGTAGTAACGGATTCAGCAGGGGCACCGGTTACCGGCGCCACCGTGAAGATCAGGCGTGACGGAACCGGCGTCGATTTGACTACGCAAACGTCTGATAATGGCCAGTACGTCTTTGATCTGATTGCACCAGGGGTTTACGAAGTTACGGTTGAAAAAGCCGGATTCAAGAAATTTGTCTCGCCAAATAATCCGGCCAATCTCAACTTGCCGGCCACCGTGAACGTTTCATTGGAAGTCGGCGACGTATCTGCAACCGTTACAGTTCAAGGTGCGGCTGAGCAAGTTCAGACATCAACCTCCGGCAATGTCGGCTCGACTATTGATCAACGCCTGGTTGAGAGTCTGCCGATCGTTGGGTTGAGAGGACGCAATCCGCTTGATCTTTTGAATTTTCAGCCCGGCGTCGTGGTCGGTTCTAACACCGGAGGCGGTGTTCACGTTAACGGTTCGCGTGACAGGGCATTTAATTTTACGCTCGACGGCATTGATATCAATGAATCGACCGCAGGTGGTTCTAACTTCACACCTCTTCGCCCAAACCCCGATTCAATCCAGGAATTTCAGATTATCACCAGCAACGCCACTGCGGAGCAAGGCCGAAGCAGCGGAGCACAGGTAACGCTTGTTACAAAGTCTGGCACGAACGAGTTTCATGGTAATTTGTTTGAGTATTACCAAACTCCGCGTTTCCTCGCTAATGAGTTTGAAAACAATTTGCTGCTCGTTCCGCGACGACAGTTCGTCCAGCACATCTACGGTGGAAGTTTTGGCGGACCGATTCCAACCTTCGGGCTTGGTGAAGGTGAGAATTTCAAACTTTTGAAAGACAAGGCTTTTTTCTTTGTTAATCTACAGAAACTTTATGCCACTGAATCACGCTTGGCTCAACGTACGGTTTACACGCAAGACGCACGTAACGGCATTTTCAGATCGGTATTTGGCGGCGGCACTGTAACTGGTTTATTCGTTCCTGGGCGCAATGCTCCTGCTGGCACAGCTACTTCGGCTACGAATCCGCTCGGCGCGTCGGTTAGTGCCGGTGGCGCGGCGATTTATCCGGCATGTGTCGGTACTCCACCTACTAATGCTCCGTGTACGGCTAGCTATAACGTTGGCACCAACTCTCCAATCACGGCTGATCCGTTTATTGTTTCATTGTTAAATTCTTATCCGCTTCCTAACGACTTCTCGCGTGGCGACGGGCTTAATACAGCAGGATTCAATTTCAACGCCCTTCAGCTTGAGCAGCAATATGATTTTGTTACTCGCATAGATTATCGATTTAACGACAGAAATGCGGTTTATTTCCGATATGCCAAAGGTCAGCAGAACACAATAGGTGACAGCGTAAACACCGGACTTGCACCGTTTCCCGGGTTCCCTAATCTTGTGAATACACTCAGGTCACCCGAAAATTACGCATTTAACTATCGATCCTCGCCGACAGCAAAGCTGACAAATGAGTTTATATTTGGTCTCAGCAAATTCCAATTTAGCTTTGCAACCGAGGAGCCAAATGCAGCGGTTCCGTTTGTCCTTAACTCTGTCACGGATGCATTTACAAATTTCGCGTATAATGCCAGGCGAGCTCGCACGATCCAGTTTGTAGATAATATTACACTCGATTACTCGCCTCATATATTGAAGGCAGGCGTTAATTTCCGATTTGGTCAACAGGTTGATGACCGTTCATCTGCCGGCGGAGTCATTGAGGGAACGGTTGGTTTCGGTGCGGGTAGCAGCAGTTTTGCGGGCTTTAACCTTCCGACACAGGCGGTTGCCGGCACAGTTGCAACTCCGAATGGGACACCAGGCATGTTTTCCTCTGACCGCTCGCTGCTTCAGGCACAGATCAACAATTTTCTTGGCCGCATAGGTAGTTTTAGTCAGGGATTTGTTGTAAGTCCGGGTAACCCAGGTGCGTTTGCACCGGCTGGAACACGTTGG
>JANOGL010000015.1:0-3507 GCA_031405985.1 Acidobacteriota bacterium
CGTGTGGTCACTGATCTGGTATATCGTCTTTTTCGGCATAGTCGCAGCGCTTGGCTACGGCGGTTATCGGCTGTTTAAGAAGGCTGAGGCAAAGGCTCTTGGCCATGAATCTCCAACCGGAATCGGCGGCGGCGACATAAATATGTCGTGGGACGAATACGATAAGAAGTATCTTCACAAATAGACACCGGCTCGTCGTTTCGATAAATTAGGAATGCCTTAAGTTTTGCCGGAAGCGAAATCCACAATCGCAAATCCGCAATCCGCAATCGGCACGCCGAGGTGGCGAAATTGGTATACGCACTAGTCTTAGGAACTAGCGTCGAAAGACATGCGAGTTCGAGTCTCGCCCTCGGCACCAATTCAAAATGAATGACACTGAATTTGAATTTGTTGTTGATGGCCGACCGGTCACATACCGGAGAGAAGGTTTAACTGGCGAATCGAAGATCCTCACGCCGGATGGTCAAATTCCGCTTGATAAGGTTTTGAATCCATTCACTCATTTTTCTCTTCGCCTCAAGAAAGCCAACACCTGCCGCGTTTACGATTCTGAAGTGGTTATCGAAAAGACTCGCCCGCTCTTTCTTGCTGCGTTTCGTCCGAGTAAATATCGTGTATTTGTAAACAGCCATCTCGTGGCTGAGCACGAAGGTTGAACCAAACATTATTCGACTTTTATTCCACGCTCCGTTATCCTTTTTTAGTAGATGAAAAGTGAATTAAAAGAAGTTTCCCCGACGCAACGAGAGATACACATACAGATCGATGCGGATAGCCTGCGTGAATCCTACGGCAAGGTCAGCAAGAAATACGCGAGCCGCGCGAATGTGCCAGGCTTTCGCAAAGGCAATGCGCCGCTCGATGTTGTACGTCTGCGTTTTAAGGAAGAGATAAAGGGTGACGTGCTACAAGAAGTGGTTCCGACGGCTGTAACTGCCGCGATTCAAGAGCACAACCTTCATCCGCTCGCCGAGCCGCAACTTCATCTCGACGATCACGAAAATGTAAAGGTTAACGGCTCCGAGGCCTTATCATTGCACGTTCATGTCGAGGTCATGCCAGATATTCCTGAACCAACATATAAGGGCGTCGAAGTTACGCGTCGTGTCAAGCCGGTTGTTGACGGCGAACTCGAAGATTTAATAGCCGAGCGCCTGCAACGTGAAGCTTCGCTCTTGCCTGTTGAAGGCCGTGCCTCAAAAGTCGGTGACACTGTGATCGCTGATCTCGAAGGAAAGTTTGACGCGTCGCCTGACGCCGAGCCGATTGTCGCAAAAGACCTTGAGGTAACGCTCGGCGACGAAGTCATCGAAAAGTCGTTTACCGAGAACCTGATCGGCGTAAAAGAAGATGACGAAAAAGAATTTACAGTTACATACCCTGCTGAGTTTTCGTCTGAGGCGCTGGCTGGCAAAACTGTTCATTACAAAGCAAAAATAAAATCTGTCGGCAAACAAGAGATTCCTGAACTAAATGACGATTGGGCAAAAAGTCTCGACGAAGGGTACAAATCGCTGGCAGATTTAAGAAAACGCCTTCGGGCTGATCTCGAAAAGCTCGCCGAAACCGACGCCGATGCACGGGTTCGTAACAACGCGATTGCAAAACTAATCGAGGATAATTCGTTCGAAGTGCCGAATACGCTGATCGAAAATCAAGCCCGCAACTTGCTAAATAATTTCGCGCAAGATTTACAGCAACGCGGTGCCGTGCTCGAACAACTCGATCATCAGTTTATCGAGATGGCATATCACAACATGCGAACGCAGGCCGAACGCGACGTTCGCGGCGCGATGCTGCTTGATAAAGTCGCCGAGGTTGAGAAGATCGAAGTTGCGGAGGATGAGTTGGATGAAGAGCTTGGTAAATTGGCAGAGTATTATCGCTCATCGAAAGACGAAATTCGAGAGTCGCTCGAAAAACAAGGCGGCGGTGTCGACAGCATTCGTAACAATCTAAAGACTCGCAAGTCTATCGAAGCCATTGTTGCGCAGGCTACGATCAAAACCGGTGACTGGATCGACGAGTCACTCGGGCACGCCGCTGAGCCTGCCGAGGAGAAAACGAAGAAGCCAGCGAAGAAAAAGGCTCCGGCAAAGAAGGCCGCTAAGAGCTAGTTGTCGGTAGCCAGTGGTCAGTTGTCGGATGAAAGCGAAGAACTTTTATTCTGACAACTAATAGTTGACCACCGACAACTGATTTAGTGCTTGCAATTTAAGTGAAAAGTTGTAAAATCAAACGCGAATGTGGCAATCGCCATATTTTCAACAACTTAACAACGTTCATTTCAAGCAGTTTCTAAAGTAATTTCATTTTTTTGAGAGAAGAGAATATATGTTAGTTCCAATGGTTGTTGAGCAAACGTCGCGCGGCGAACGTGCCTTTGACATTTACTCGCGTTTGCTCAAAGACAGCATTATTTTTATCGGAACGCCGATCGACGATCAGGTTGCAAATCTCATCGTCGCACAGCTTTTGTTCCTCGAGGCCGAAGACCCCGAACGCGACATCAATCTTTACATCAACAGTCCGGGCGGATCGATCACGGCCGGCATGGCCGTCTATGACACGATGCAGTTCATCAAAAACGATGTGACAACGATCTGTGTCGGACAATGCGCGTCGATGGGAGCTTTGCTGCTTTGCTCCGGAGCGCCTAAGAAACGTTTTGCTCTGCCAAACGGACGCGTGCTTATTCATCAGCCTTCGGGTGGTGCGTCTGGTCAGGCGACGGACGTTCGGCTTATGGCCGAGGAAATCATTCGTATGCGAACACTGACATCGAAGATAATCGCTCAACATAGCGGCCAGTCGTTCGAGCAGGTTGAGATTGACGTCGAACGCGACCGCATTCTGACCCCTATTCAGGCGAAGGAATACGGTCTGATCGACGAGGTAATCGAGCACCGCGAAAAATAGTTGCCAGTAGTCGGTTGTCGGTTGTCAGTTGTCAGACCAAGACTAGTTGTCAGTGGTCGGTTGTCAGTGGTCGGATTCAGAATGAGAGGAGTTTGATGGCGGGGCAAAGTTATAGAGATTTGGTAGTGTGGCAGAAAGCGATGAAGCTTGTTACTAAAACTTACATGGTGACTGAGACATTTCCGAAATCTGAGATGTTTGGATTGTCCAGCCAATTAAAAAGAGCGGTCATATCCGTTCCGTCAAATATTGCAGAAGGCCAAGGCCGAGACTCGATAAAGGAATTTTTACACCATCTTTCGATTTCTTATGGTTCGTTGATGGAGGTCGAAACTCAAATTCAAATTGCCGCTAACTTGTCGTATATTCCGCAAACTGAAGCTGACTCGCTCATTGATAAATGTGGTGAAGTCGGGCGCTTATTAAATGGACTATTGCGATCGCTCAGAAAACAGGTTGCCGACAACCGACAACCGAAAACTGACAACCGAACTGACAACCGACAACTGACAACCGACAACTAACCCGTATGCCCCAATTTCATCGCCACGAAGAACTGCTTTCCTGCTCATTCTGCGGTAAATC
>JANOGL010000029.1:0-10925 GCA_031405985.1 Acidobacteriota bacterium
GCCTCGATTAACAGTCATTGGGCAGCGTCATCAAGCGCAAGATTTGCGGTATAGTCTGCTAAACCAATTTCGGCAAGTTCGCGGTCTTCGTCGGCAAACTCGCCATATAAAGCCTCTAGTTCCGCGTCGTCAAGATGTGAACCGTTTTTTCGAAGTTCACGAAACCTGAGAAACTCTACATACTCGGCAACCTGTCGCAATTGAGTTTCGGTTAAATCAGAAAGATTTGTTACGACTTTTTCTTTGGTAGAAACCATGGATTCTTGCCTCCGAGATCAAATTCTACCATAGAACACAATACACTCGGCATTTACCTATTCGCCGCTGAACATTACCATATAGCCAGTGCGAATTCTTATCGTAAAACTCGGCAGTATCGGCGACATCGTGCATACGCTGCCGGTGTTGGCGGCGGTGAGGCGGGTGCTGCCGGATGCGCATATTTCGTGGGCGGTCGAGCAACGCACCGCCGAGATTCTGCGTGATAATCCGATGATCGACAACCTTATCGAGGTCGATACGCATAGTTTGCGCGGCGGCAAGGTCATTGAGGAGATGCTGATCGGCGCGAGCAAGCAGATAAAGAACCTTCGGCAGTTTAAGTTTGACGTGGCGGTCGATTTTCAAGGGCTTTGGAAATCGGCGATGATCGCGAAGCTGTCGGGAGCGGAGAAGCGTTGGGGCTTTTCGCGGGCGGGCCTGCGCGAACCGGCAAGCAAAATTTTGCTTACGGGCACGGTCAATGTGCCGCCGCAGATAAATATCGTTCGCAAAAATCTCGCGCTCGTCGCCGGTGCTTTAAATATCGATGTGCCGGATGTGAATTTTGAGTTTCCGATTGCGACGAGCGATGAACACCGTGCCGAGGCTGACGAGATCATCAGCAAAATCGACGGCGAAAAGTTTGCGTTGCTAAATCCAGGAGGGGGTTGGGTGACAAAGCTTTGGCACGCTGAGAAATACGGCGAGCTGGCCGACGTTATTTGGGGCGAGCTCGGCATTACGCCGGTCCTCGTCACGGCGCCGCGCGAAAAAGATTTGGCTGCCCGTGCAGCCGCGGCGAGCAGATCTGGCAAACTTGTCTTGGCCGAGCCGAGTCTTAAGGGTTTGTACGAGCTCGCAAGACGCGCGAGCATTTTTGTCGGCAGCGACACGGGGCCGATGCATATTGCGGTTGCGGCGGGCGCGCCGGTCGTGGGGCTTTTTGGGCCGACCGAATGGTGGCGAAACGGCAGCACAAACCCCGATGACATCTGCGTCGAACGCTCGGACATCGATTGCCGCATCGATTGCCACCGTCGCGCTTGCTCGAAATGGATTTGCATGGACTCGGACGTGGCGACCGTCTTTGAGGCGGTCAAGAAAAGAATTAGAAATGAGAAGTGAGAAATGAGGTATGAGAATTGAAGATATTTTCTCACTTCTCATATCGCACTTCTCATTTGGTTTTTATGGTCGACAAACGCACATTGCAGCGCATACGCGTGCCGCTCGGGTTTATCTTTGCGGCGGTCTTTTTTATTTTTGCAAAGCCGACGGTGATGACGCTCGTGATTGGCGGCGCGATTGCGTTTATCGGCGTCGCGATTCGTGCGTGGTCGTCGGGGCATATTCGCAAAGCAAAGACGCTCGCGGTCACGGGGCCGTACGCACACACACGTAATCCCCTTTATGTCGGCAGCTTTATTCTCGGCGTCGGGTTTACGGTTGCGGCGGGCGTTTGGTGGCTGGCCGGTCTCTTTATTGCGCTGTTCCTCGGCATCTATTTGCCCGTGATGCGCGTCGAAGCACGCGACATGCAACGGATTTTTGGCGAGGAGTTTGAAGATTACGAGCGTAACGTTCCGCTGTTTTTACCGCGTCTGACGGCGTGGAAAATAGGTGCGGGCGAGTTCGATTTGCAGTTATACTTGCAATATCGCGAGTATCGCGCCGCCATCGGAGCCGGCGTTGCGATCGCCGCACTCGCCGCAAAAGCGTACTTCTTCAGCGTATAAATTATGAAACGTTTTGCACTCGGCTTTTTGTTCATTTTCGTGGTTGCGGGTTTTACGGTGTTCCTAGCACAGGGATCGAGTAATGAACTTCAAAAACCGAAAATGTTTGCAGGCGAAAAGCTTGTCTACGACGGTAAGCTGACGTGGAAACTTCGCCTTACGTTTTCGGTGGCTGAACTCACATTCATTGCGGCCAACGAACCAAACACTGACAATCTTATAGTGAAGGCGGATGCCGTCTCAAAGGGTACTTTGCTGAGTATTGCTCGTTATAGTTTTTTGCAGCAGATAACTTCAACCATAGACCCAAACAATTTTCACATTCTAAAAACTACAAAACGCGACGTTCAAAAGGAACGCGTTCGCGAGAGCGAAGCGATCTTTAACTACAAGGACAAACGCGTGACATACGTCGAGACCGACCCGAAAGACAAAATGCGTGCGCCGCGCCGCATCGCGTCCGAGATCACCGATCTGACGCAAGATATGGTCTCCGCGATCTATTACCTTCGCATGCAGCAGCTCGCGATCGGCAAGAGATTTGAAATTCAGGTGAGCGATTCGGGTTTGGTTTATAAGGTTCCAGTGGTCGTCACCGCCCGCGAGCAGCAAAAATCTTCGCTCGGTAAACTATGGTGCTGGCGCATCGAACCCGAAATTTTTGGCATAGGTCGCCTCATTGAACGCAAAGGTAAAATGATCATCTGGATGACGGACGATGAACGCCACGTGCCCGTCCGCTCACAGATAAAATCCGAATACGGCAAGATCGACATCAAGCTTAAGTCATACTCAAAGACCTAGCACAAAAAAGCCCCCCTCCTTACGAAGGGGGGGTGGCATCCCGATGTTTTTTATCGGGATGACGGGGTGGTTTTTATGTTACGAACAGACGCGTGCGGCGCATGTCCGGTCGGTTTGGCAGGTGGACCAAACCTGAAATTCGCTCTGATCACGTCGAGCATCTATTCAGTTTCTTCAAACACTTCGCGGTTCTCAAACCGGAGCACGCGGACGCCTTTCGATTCTAGATGCGCGGTCCTTTCTCGATCCTCGGCGGCCCCGAAGCTGCTGAAATGACGCGTACCGTCAAGCTCGACCGCGAGTTTTTCTGCCGGACAATAAAAGTCGAGGATGTAATTTCCAACGCTGTGCTGCCGTCGAAACTTGCGGCCCTCGAACTTTGAGTTTTTGACTATTTTCCAGAATGTGGCTTCTGCAGACGTGAGATTCTTGCGGAGTTCCTTACGAAATTCACCCAGACGCGGGAGCGAGTGAATGTCAGCCTTGCGTCGCGGATTTGCCATGCTTGTGTGGAGATTATAGTAAAAACCACCCCGTCCGCCCAGAGCGGCGGCCACCCCTCCTTCGTAAGGAGGGGAGCTTGTTGAACCCGCATTCCGATTCTACAATCCAAGTTTCTCTATCACTGCCATAAATCGCGGATGATTTCTTATCGGATCGTAAACCGGATCGGCGTTTATTGTCGGTAGATAATTGTCGTATTGGTTCAGGCTCTTTTCGAGCGCGTCGAGCGCCTCTTCATGCTTGTTGACCTGCATATAATGGTAGGCAAGCGTACGGTTTTGAATCTTTTCGGGTGCGGCACTGCGTTGTTTGTCGATTATATAATTCCAATACTCGGTAAGATCGCCTTCGGTGGCGCCTTTGGTGACAATCTTTCCCATGATTTCGTCTTTTGAAAAGCTCTGTGAATAAAGCTCGGCAATTTTTGAATAGTTCTTATCCAGAGCGTAGATCGCATAAAGTCTTTTTCGTGTCCCCCAGTAAGTAGGATCGAGACTCAACGCAATTTCGCAATTGACCAAAGCAACTTTAGTCTTCCGCTCATAGTATGAAATTTCACTCAGGCGATCATAATAGGCAGCCTGAAAAGGATCAAGTTCGATTGCCTTTTCGACCATTTGGCTGGCTGCAACGAACCTGCGCTGGAACATAAGAAAGCGACCGAATTCGTGATAGCCGGCGGCATAATTCGGGTCAGAATCCAGAGCTTTTTGAAAGTAAGATTCGGCCGTGTTCCAGTCGCGAATTTTTTTGTAAAAGATTTGACCCAATATAGCATTTGCACCGGCGTTTTGCGGATCGAGCTCGAGAGCTTTTCGTGCATTTGCTTCGGCGTTTTCAAAATCGAGCGACATGCGATCGGGACTGAGCAGAGCCTCGGCCAATGCCGAATACGCCGGCGCCCAATCGGGCGCGAGTTCGATTGCCCGTTCAAAATGTTGCTGCATTTCCTTGCTGCGGTCGAGTGTTTGCTGCCGCCAGATTTCACGCCCTTTCAGGTAATTGTCTATCGCCTCTTGACTGACCTTTGTATTATCGATGAAGGCTTCGTCATTGCGCGGCAGTTTTTCAGAGACCAGTTTCGACGCACGCAATGCGACGGCGGTTTCGAAATCGACGTTGTCACGCGCGTCAAGCTCAAAAGTGTCATCCAGCAACGTCGTGTTGTCGGACACACGCCGCAGCGTCACATGCGTGCGAATCTTATCCGCGCTCATTTGATAGTCACCGGTCAAAACGAGATCGGCGCCGAGCGAACCGGCGGCCGACATCGCGTCGATATCCTGACCTGCAAATTCGCGGACGGATTTTAGCGGCACCACCTCGATCGTCTTTATTTTGCCAAGGTTTCGGATGAGGCTGTCGGCAAGAATGATGTTGAATTCGTTTTTTTCGCCGCCCTCGACCGAGCTGAACGGAATGACCGCGAGCTTTTCGCTATTCTTCGCCAGAGCGCCATTTATCTGCCACGCCGCGACAGCGACGAGAATACTCGCCAAAACTATGGCTGCGACAGCTATAAATCTGTAATTCTTAAAAAACGATGTGCTGGCTGCAGGCGCGACAGCGTCTGATACACCGGCGCCGTTTTGTCTGCCATTTTGCCCAATGTTCTGTTCGACCTCGGTAACATCTGCGGCAAAGCGATAACCGCGTCGCGGAACGGTTTTTATCAGATCGCTCTCGCCGTAGTTCTTAAATGTCTTTCTGAGTACGTATATATGCCGCGAGAGATTGCTTTCCTCGACAAAAGAATCTGTCCACACGCGGCTTATAATTTCGTCCTTTGTAACGACCTGTCCGCCGTTCTCGGTCAGCACGCAGAGTATCTCGATCTCCTTTAGCGCGAGTTTGACCGGCTCGTGTCCAAACCACAGAACCTGTCTCACCGCATCGAGGCGAAACTTTCCGAATTCTCTTAAATGCCCGTTTCCATTGCCCATAAGCGGTTTGAAAAAATATTGGAGAAAAAATGGAGAAAAAGTTCAAGACATTTTCTCAAGTTTCCTTTATCGTCACGCATCAGCGAATTATCGTTGATCGGCGTCCGCGCGGAAGCAATTGGCCTGCAAAACTGATTGTTTCCGTCTTGGAGCCGATTATAAGCCATACAAAGGCCGATAACAAAATAATTTACTGCCGGTATTTCCGTGAGGCGGCTTCAGCCTCGTTCACGAGGCTTACCATTCGGGCACATAGCCACGTCGTTTACGGCGGGGTGGAGATCGGCGATATTATCTCAGCCCGTTTCAACGGGTTTACTCGATCAAGCGGCTTAAGCCGACAGGAGCAAGGACGTTGAAACGCCCTTTCGAATCAATTGGTTGATCTAACCACGCCGTAAACGACGTGGCTACCGGCCGCGTGACGCGGCAACGCTGCTGAAGCAGCCTAAAAACACAAAAGGAACAATAACCATGAAAAAGCTAATTATTAAGTCAAAAGTAAAAGCAGTGGTAAGTGGCCGGTGGTCAGTGGTCAGTTTCGCACCCTCGCACCCTCGCACTCTCGCAGCAGTGGTCAGTGTTTTGTTTTTTCTGTTCACTGTTCACTGTTCACTGATCACTGCTCAGGCGCAGTCGAACGAATTCACCTTCCAAGGGCGTCTGCTCGACAACACGTTGCCGCCGACGGCGAATTACGATTTCGAGTTTAGCCTCTGGGATTCGCTTGTCGACGGCACGCAAGCCGGAACGACGCAGACGATAACGGGCGTTGCGGTTGCGAACGGCATATTCACCGTCCGACTTAATTTCGGTTCGCAATTCCCTGGAGCAGCCCGCTTTTTGCAGATCGCCGTTCGACCGACCGGCCCCGGCGCATATACGCTGCTCGCACCGCGACAGCCGTTTACATCCGCGCCGTATTCGATTAAGAGTTCAAACGCTACCGCTGCAGACAAGCTTTCACCCGAGTGCAATCTATGTGTCACGGACGCAATGATTAGCGACATTTCGGGCAGTAAGGTAACGGGAACAGTTGCCAATGCGACAAGCGCAACAAACGCGACGACCGCAACTTCCGCGACGACTGCGGGCAATGTAACAGGGGTCGTCGCGATCGCAAACGGCGGAACGGGAAGCACGTCGCAGAACTTTGTCGATCTTACGACCAACCAAACGGTCGGCGGGACAAAGACGTTTACAAACGCGCCCGTCGCCAATGGTTCGCTGTTGACCAATATCAACGGAAGCGCTGTTACCGGCACGATTCCGGTCGCGAGCGTTCCGGCTGGCAGCGGCAGCTACATCCAAAACCAAAATGCCAGTGCGCAAGTCACGAGCAACTTCAACATCAGCGGCACCGGAACGGCGAATATTTTCTCCGCCGGAACGCAATATAACATCGGAGCTAACCGCATATTGAGCAACGCCGGCACAAACAACCTTTTCGCGGGCGTCGGCGCCGGCAGCGTGAATACGGGCTTCAACAATTCCTTTTTCGGCAGGGATTCAGGCTTCTCGAACACGACCGGCACCAACAATTCCTTTTTCGGCCTCAGTTCAGGCGGCTCGAACACAACCGGCGGCAACAATTCCTTTTTCGGCACGCTTTCAGGCATCTCGAACACAGCCGGCTTCAACAATTCCTTTTTCGGCAGGAATTCAGGCTTGAATAACACAACCGGCGGCGGCAATTCCTTTTTCGGCTCGTCTTCAGGCGACTCAAACACAACCGGCGCCGACAATTCCTTTTTCGGCATAAATTCAGGCGCCGCGAACACAACCGGCGGCAGCAATGCCTTTTTCGGCAGGGATTCAGGCGGCGCGAACACAACCGGCGAAGCCAATTCCTTTTTCGGCACGTTTTCAGGCGACGCGAACACAACCGGCAACTTCAATTCCTTTTTCGGCTCGTTTTCAGGCAGGGCGAACACAACCGGCTTCAGCAATTCCTTTTTCGGCCGCGATTCAGGCGCCGCGAACACAACCGGCGGCAGCAATGCCTTTTTCGGCACAAGTTCAGGCGGCGCGAACACAACCGGCGGCGACAATTCCTTTTTTGGCACAAGTTCAGGCGACGCGAACACAACCGGCTTCAACAATTCCTTTTTCGGCAAGGATTCAGGCGGAGCGAACACAACCGGCAGCGAAAATTCCTTTTTCGGCCGTAATTCAGGCGGAACGAACACAACCGGCAGCAACAATACGTTCATTGGAGAAAGCGCAAGGGTCACGGGCGGTGGTCTTAACTTCGCAACGGCCATCGGCTCGAATGCGATTGTTACGGCCAGCAACCAGGTTCAGCTTGGCCGCGACGGTCTGGACACGGTCCGAATAGGACAGCTGGCTGCGGCCACGTCAACGCAGTTGTGCATCAATGCGGCTAGTGTTCTCGCCTTTTGCTCGTCGAGCGCTCGGTATAAGGAGAACGTTCAGCCGTTTCGCTCCGGGCTAAATCTTGTCAGGCGGCTAAACCCCGTCACATACGACTGGATCGAACGCAAAGAGCCCGATCTCGGCCTCATCGCCGAAGAAGTGGAAAAGGTCGAACCGCTGCTCGTCACCTACAACCACAAAGGCGAAATCCAAGGCGTCAAATACGACCAGATCACCGTCGCACTCATCAACGCGGTAAAAGAACAGCAATCGCAGATCGAAGAACAGCAGAACGAGATCACGCGACAAGCGCTTGTCAACCAAAAGCTGCAAGATCAGTTGAAAAGGCAACAATCTGAACTCGACGCGCTGAAAACGCTCGTCTGTGCGCAAAACCCGACGGCTGAGATATGCCAGCCGAAGGATTAAAAGTTGGAGTTGGTAGATGAAAGGCGATCAGTGACGGTGCGGTATTTTGCTTTCAGCCTCGTTCACGAGGCTTACCATTCGGGCACATAGCCACGTCGTTTACGGCGTGGTCAGGTCGAGCGAAAAACCGGTAGGGCGTTTTAACGTCCTTGCTCCGACCGGCTTAAAGCCAATTGATCGTAAGCCCCGACAAGTCGGGGCTGGGAATCATATTTAGAACGGCCACCACGCCGTAAACGACGTGGCTATTGGCCGCGAAACGCGGAAAGACGGCTGAAGCCGCTTGAAAGCAAAACGAGAATAAAATTATGAAAAATATCAAAACCAGTTGCTGTAGCAGCGACAGTAGCAGAATGGCGATTTTCGGCTCTCGCCTATCGTTCTTTCTCTCTCTGTGTCTCTGTGTCTCTGTGGTGAATCTTCCTGCCCAAACCGGCGGCACGTTTGATCTTTCACACTCCGTGATCGCGGGCGGCGGCGGGTCGAATTCGACCGGCGGGACATTTAATGTCAGCGGCACAGCGGGGCAGATTGTGGCGGGAACGGCGTCGAGCAGTTCGCCGGCTCGGTTCGATCTGCACGGCGGGTTTTGGTTTCAGAATCTGACACCGACTGCCGCCGCGGTTTCGATCACCGGCCGCGTGACGACATCGAACGGTCAAGGATTGCGCAACGCGCGGCTCACGCTCACATCACCCGACGGCGCGCGCCGGACGGCGATCACTTCAACATTCGGCTACTACGCCTTCGACGGCGTCGAGGTCGGGCAGACTTACGTTCTCGAGATCGGCTCGAGGAAATACACATTCGCCAACCCGACGCGAATATTCAGTTTGCAGGATCACGTGACGGATATGGACTTCGTCGCGGAAACGCTGTAACTCAAAGCTCCCCTCCTTACGCGGCTGCGACGTTCTCGCAACACTGGCACGTCTTTTGTGCCAGGACGAGGGGTGCAGCGGTAGCCGCGGGGTGGTTTTTACGTAACCACCCACTCTAGCTTGAACATCTGTGGGCGAAAAACCACCCCGTCATCCCGATAAAAAACATCGGGATGCCACCCCTCCTTCGTAAGGAGGGGAGTTTTGTTGAGTGCAGAATTCTTTAGTTCGCTGTCTTGTCACTCAGGTTCAAAAGCCGCATACTCATTGTTTGCGGCTTTTTTGGTTTATGGAGACGAAGGTAGTTAAAAAGAAAACGGCGGTGAAAAAAACTGCCAAAGCACAGACAGTTTCGACTGATCCGTTTGATGCGGTTGTCGAGCCGGTCGAGTCCGCCGCGCCGAAGAAACGTGCGATCAAGGTTATCAAGGCCGACGCGATTGCCGAGAGAGCGAGAGAGCGAGTGAGCGAAGAGGCGAGTGAGCAAGCGCGCGTCACACTCGCGAAAAAAGCTGCGACGGACGTGATCGAGCCGTTTGCGGAAATCGTCGCAAAACGGATTTCATCGTCACCAGTGAAAAAGCGCGCTGTAAAAACTGCGAAGAAAGCCGTCGAGACGGTCGAGGCAAAAGCTAAACCTGCGAAGAAGGCGACTGTTAAGAAAGCTGCAACGAGAACAGTTAAATCTAAAAAAGTCGATCTCGATATGACCGCCGAGATCGCGGCCACCGAACCTGAAGTCGAGCTTTCGCCGACTTTCAAGGCGTTGGCTGACGTTCAACTACCTGAACTTGCGCGTGAAAATCGCGCGCGGCTGTTGATGCAGTCGCCGACGAAACTTTATTTCTATTGGTCGGTGAAAGAGAATCCGTGGCATCAGCTTAAAAGTGTTTTTGGAGACGATCTTGGCGGCTATGTTCTCGCACTGAAACTCAAAAATTTGACTCGCGACGGCGAGGACGTTCACCAGTGCGACGCGACCGGCAACTGGTGGTTTGACGTCGAGCCGGATTGTGAATATCAGGCCGAAGTTGGTTTTTATGCCGTAAACAGACCATATTTTCGCGTCATTTACTCGAATTCGATCACGACTCCGCGCCGCTCGCCTAGCCCGCGACCCGCGAGCGACGCGCAATGGACGGTTTCGGCGACGAAATTTGCCGAGGTGCTCGACGCGTCAGGATTTTCGCGTGATGCCGTCGACGTGGCGATGGCAGGTGACGATCATGCGGTAGCCACGGATGTCGCTCATATAGCGCTCGCAAGCCTTATCGGTGAGCGTGACACTCAACTCGACGGCGTTAATGCGGAAGATATTCGTCACGCGTTGCTGGCAATCGCGTCGGGTTTTACGCTCGAAGAGTTGCGTTGGAAAGTCAGCCCGGCGTTGTTTGAGCTTCTGCAGTCGAACGCCGACAAACTTACATCTTCTAATGCGCAGTCGTCGCTCGCAGAGCACTTCGACCTTGACGAAGCGGAGTGGACGGAAGAAGAATTTTCGTCGGCAGTTTACGGCGCGAGCCTTGTGCATTTCCCAAAACAACTAAAAACAAAAAAACTATCGTCAAAAGTAAAGCACTCGCCGCGATACAATCCGGTGAGTTCGCACTCGGTTGGGCGCTAGTTAAATTCAAACCGGATGGACAGGATTAGCAGGATTTTAAGATTTCATTCTGTCTATCCTGCACATCCTGTTTTAATATAAACCAATGCCCGTCGGTTACTTCAGCCTCATTCTCCACGCGCATCTGCCGTTTGTGCGGCATCCCGAATATCCCGAGTTCCTCGAGGAAGATTGGCTTTACGAAGCGATCACCGAAGTTTACCTGCCGCTGATCTTTATTTTTCAGTCGCTGCACGAGGCCGGTGCTAAGCCGCGGCTTGCGATGAACGTCTCGCCACCGCTTTGTGAGATGCTCGCCGACGAGTTGCTGCAAACTCGTTACACGCGGCATCTCGAAAACCTGATCGAGCTGGCGCATAAGGAAGAA
>JANOGL010000036.1:0-5633 GCA_031405985.1 Acidobacteriota bacterium
GAAAGACTTATTAAAAATGCAACACACATTTAGGACAATACCTGGCGTTTTGGCTGACACTTCTTTACACATAAGGACGTGAAAACCTCAGACCAAACGGCTGTTTCGCGCGTCAAACAACACGAACGGGCGAAGAGCCAATCTAAATATTACGAGGTTAAACAGTTATGTCATTAAAGTTTAAATTTATTTCTACACTTACGGTCGCAGGTCTGATTGCTGCGTTTTCGACGTTTTCAACGGCCCAGGATACCAAGGCGGATGCGCCTTCGACCGCCCCGAACAAGGCCGAAAAGCCGTTCAAGGGTCATCGTGGTGGTTTTGGCAAATTCGGCGGCAAAGGTGTTGGCGGCAAAAAGCACGGTCGACACGGAATGCGTGGTTTTATGCGCGGCATCGAGCTGACCGATGCCCAAAAAGAGCAGATTCGTGGCATTCGTGAGGCAAACAAGCCCAATCAGGCGGCGATGGACGAAATGCGCACCCTCATCGAGGCCAAGCGTGCCGGCACGCTTACGGCTGACCAAGAAGACCGCTTCAAGTCGTTTCGCGATGAGCGACAGGCAAAAAGTAAGGCGGTTCACGAGCAGATGATAAACGTCCTTACAGCCGAGCAAAAGGCTCAGATCGAGAAGAACAAACAGGAGATGAAGCAGCGTCACGAGCAGTTTCGTCAAAAGCGTGAAGAGCTTCGAAAACAAAAACAGGACGGCACGGCAGATAAGCCAAAAGTTGGCTAAACCCAATTATTGATACAGTTAAAAAGGCGTGCGGCACATCAGCTCCACGCCTTTTTCAATTGACAAAATTATCAGCAACTTGCCCGATTAGCGATTCATCCAAACTCCGGCTTCAGACATTAATAAGTAGTTTGGATCGCTATTAAAAAAACGTTTGAAGCATTCACCCCGGCCGAATACCCTCCTTTCGGTCGGGGCTTTTTATGCTTAATTTTTCAGAAAAACAGTTCTGTCGACGTCGGCCGGGTTGCCTACGACGGTGAAGCGCACGTTGCGCATGTATTTGTTCGCGGCTGCCTGGACCTCCGATGCGGTCACATTGCGGACCTTATCGAGAAAGACAAACGAATTGCGCCAACCGCCGCCGAGTAGCTCATAAAGCGCGAGTTCGCCCGCCTGCGCGGCGTTTGTTTCCTGCTTTATATAATGCGTCGTGAGAAAAAAGCCGCTGAGTTCTTTCAGAGTAGCTGCATCGAGCGGCCGCTCGCGCAGATTTTTTATCTCGCCGAGCATAACGCTGACGGCCTCGTTTGGATTTACCGATGAAACAGAGATCGACGCCGTGTTAGCCGCCATCGAATTCATTTCTGCTGACGGCGCGTATGAGAGGTTTCGCTTTACGCGCACTTCCTGAAAAACATTCGTTGCGAGTGCGCTGATGGCGGCACGCATCGCGTAATAATCGGGCGAGCCAAGCGGCGGCGCGGCGAATGAGCCTTTTACATAATTTGTCTCGGTTTGTTTCGATTCTACATCGACACTCGGTTTTGCAAACGTTATCGCCGGCATCGGTACCTCTTTGTAATTGCCGCGAGGCAAAGATGAAAATGCAGCTTCGACTCGCTTTTTGAAAACTTCGGGCTCGATGTCGCCGACGACAACCAGCAGCATCCGCGAAGTCTGCAGCAACGATTTGTGATAAGCGGCGAGATCCGGGCTCTTAAAACGAGCCAAGTTTGTGATTGTGCCGTCGGGTGAATTCGAGTATGGATGGCCGGCGTAAACGACTTTCGAGTTTAGCTCTTCGAGTTGGCTCTCGGGAGCGTCGTTTGCCGAACGCAGTGACGTGAGACGCGCTTCGCGCACACGCTCGACATCCGAGGCGACGAATGTCGGATTCAAAGCTACATCAACAAACATCCGCCATGATGCATCGAAATTTTGTTTGGTTGACGAGAGCGACAAGGCGCTGAAATCGTAGTTAGAGCCGGCGCCGATGCTTGACCCGACACGTGAAAGTTCTTTGCGAAGAACGGCTCGAGGAAAAGTTTTACTGCCCTCGGACGCGACGTTTAGCGTGAAGGACTCAATGCCGGCGTTGTCGGCCGTTACACTGCGCGAACCACCGCGAAAAAACAAACCGGCAGAAACGGTCGGCGCGCCCGTGCGGCGCTTTACGATGACCTTCATGCCGTTTACATCGAATTCGGTGATCTGTTTTGCGGCGGACGCGGCGTCTTGGGCGTTTGCCGCGCACGTAAAAGCCAACAGCGATAAAAGCAAAAAGATGAGTGACGACTTTCTGGTAATTTGTTTCATTATTATTTACCTCCGATGAGGTCGTCGACCGTCAGTCTCGCCGATGCCTGCTGCTCGTCTGAGATCAATGCCATTCCGATGTGCGGTTTACTTTGAATGTAGTTCGTGATGTAACGCGCGATGTCGGAGCGCGTGACGGCACGAAGATTTTTGTGATAGCCGCGATAATAATCGACGCCGGTCGTCGACCACCAAAAACTGATCGAGTGCGTGTAGCTGCTTAGTTTTTCGCGGCGAAAAAGGTCCTCGGCCTCGAGCAGAGTCTTTGCGTTTTCGAGCTCTGCGTCAGTAAAATAGGCGGGATTCGCGAACTGATCTATCTGCGAATATAGAGCTTTCACAGCCGCTTTTGCCTTGTCCGGCGAAGTCACGAGCGTGATGCGGATCGGCCCGACATTTTTTTGTGTGTAATAATGAACGTCCGCCGCGACCGCCAACCCGCTGTCGATCATCGCTCGCTGAAATTTAGAATCAGGCTGCCCAACAATATATGAAAAGACGTCGGCGGCGTATGTCGCGGCGTTGTCTTTGCCGATTGACGGGCCTTGCCAACCGATCTGCACGATCACGCTCTCGACCGGCTGATTGATTATCATGCCTTCGCTCGAGCGAGGCGGCGGATGCTCGACGAGCGGGTGTTTTACAAAGGGATCTTCGGCTCGCGGCCAGTCACCAAAAAATTGTTCGGCTAGATTGAAAACGATTTCCGCGTTGACGTCACCGGTGACGACCAGCGCCGAATTGTTTGGCACGTAATAACGGGATTGGATAAGGCGCATCTGTTCGGTCGTCGCGGCGCCGACGGTTGCGCGTGTGCCGCCCGGACTTTTTCGCGTCGGGTATTTGTAAAACAACTTGTCGTGCAGAGCGCGATCGAGAAAATAAAACGGCTGCGACATGTTGCGATCAAGCTCTGAGAGCACGACCGACCTTTCCCCGGCGAACTCGCCTTCGTCGAAATTTGGATATCTCACCGAATCCTTTACAAACTTCATCGCCGTAAGCAAGTGCGGCGTCGTTGTCGTCAGATAATAGTTGACGACCTCTTCGTGCGTTTCCGCATTACTGACGATCCCGATCTGGTCGATCTCATTCAAATAACTTGTGTCACCAATCGTTGATTTTAACTTTAGCGGCGACGCGCAGACTTGTTGACCATAGGCGTTGAGCGGCCCGTTCCTCATAGCGTTTTCGCACTGTACGAGCAGCCGTGCGCTATTTGGTTTAAAGAACATGTGCTCATAAAGGTGCGACAGGCCGTTAAGTTCCGGCGGCTCTGTGAATGAACCGGTGCGAACCGCGAATTCGATCGTCACCACTGGGACCGACGAGTCCGACAAAACAATCACATCCATTCCGTTAGTGAGGGTTTTTACCTTAAAAGGTATCTCATAGGCGGCTTGAGGTCGTGCGGCTGGCGTGGTGGCCGAAGTTGCAGGCTTTGTTGTCGTGCGGCCGCGTTTTTGCGCAGGACTTGCCGCGGCGAGAAGTGTTAGTATCAAAAGCGAACTGAAAAATTTATTTTTCACGAAGTAACTCCAAAAATGCTGTGCTTAACTTATCACAGCGATAGAACATTATGGAACGCGACAATTTGATGCACGGAGCACGCACGGCGTTGAATACGGACACGGATATTCGCGCCTGGGCCGAAAATTTTTTGAAAGAACGGACACGCGCTGAAAACGCGTCGATGACCGACGAAGAGTTTGAAAAACATTGGAAATATCACAAGCCAGAGATCATGCACGCCGGTGCGACCGAGGCGATGGCCGCCTATCGTAATCGTGACAAGTAGATTAGCGTGTAACAATGCTTGTGATAAGATTTTGTTTTCGCAAGCATAAAGATCACTTAATGCCGGCGTCCTTAGGCGCGAGGCATTTTTACTCTAATGGACAAGTTTTTAATACGCGGCGGCAAGCCGCTAAAGGGCAAGATCGAGATCGGCGGTGCCAAAAACTCGGCGTTGCCGTGTCTCGCTGCGACCTTGCTAACGCCTGAGACGGTCACGCTTCACAACGTGCCGTACGTAAAGGATCTCATCACGCAGCGGCGCCTGCTCGAAGATCTGGGCGCGACCGTGTTGACGCCGGAATTGCGAACTCACAAGGTCACGGCACGCAACGTCGAGCTTTTCGAAGCGCCGTATCATCTCGTAAAAACAATGCGCGCCAGCGTCCTGGCTTTGGGGCCGTTGCTAGCGCGATTCGGTCAGGCAAAAGTCAGTCTTCCGGGCGGCTGCGCGATCGGTACGCGGCCGATCGACCTGCACCTAAAGGCCTTTGAGCGGCTCGGAGCTGAGGTTTCGCTCGAGTCCGGCGACGTCGTCGCCCGCGCTCCAAAGGGCCGTCTCAAGGGAAACACGGTAGATTTTGAGAAGGTCACCGTAACCGGCACCGAGAATGTAATGATGGCGGCCGCTCTCGCGATAGGCAAAACAACGATCACAAATGCTGCGATGGAGCCGGAGATCGAGGACCTCGCCGAATTACTCAATAAAATGGGTGCGCGAATTCGGGGCGCCGGAACTCCGACCATCGAGATCGACGGTGTCGAAGGCCTCGGCGGAGCTGAGCATACGATCATTCCCGACCGCATCGAGACCGGAACGTTCATGGCCGCGGCCGCCATCACCGGCGGCGAAATCGAAATAAAAAGCTGCTTTCCCGGACACCTAACCGCCGTAATTGCAAAACTGCGCGACGCCGGCGTGCAAATAGAAGAGCTAAATACGAGCACGCTGCTCGTTCGTCGCACGTCGTCCGGCCTCAAGGCGAGCGACGTTACGACCGAGCCGCATCCGCAGTTTCCGACCGACATGCAGGCGCAGTACATGGCGCTGATGACGCAGGCCGAGGGCGAGTCGAAGATCGTCGAGACGATATTTGAGAACCGGTTTATGCACGCGTCCGAGATGATCAGAATGGGCGCTGACATCAGCATCTCAGGCAACACTGCGACCGTTCGAGGTCCGCGAAAACTGATGGGAGCGCCGATCATTGCGTCCGATCTTCGCGCGTCGGCGTCGCTTGTGCTCGCCGCGCTTTGTGCCGAGGGCGAGACGACGATCGACCGCGTTTATCACATCGATCGCGGTTACGAGACTATCGTTCGTAAACTGCGCAGCCTTGGCGCCGACATCGAGCGAATAAAAACCGGCATGGCCGATGATGCACAAGCACGGGCGGAAGCGAAAGTTTAGCGTCCCGTATTCCGCCCTTGCTGACGCGCGGGCCTGAGCAAAACTAATATGAGTCAGAACGATTGTATATTTTGCAAAATTATTGCCGGTGAGATTCCCTCGACGCGCTTGTTTGAGGACGACGTGTGTATCGCATTCAACGATCTCAA